>JAHFDQ010000144.1 GCA_023248915.1 Archangiaceae bacterium
ATTCCGCGGCTCTCGAGCAGGTAGCTGGCCGCCGACTGCGCCGGCGGCACGAAGACGCCGACGAAGTAGGTGCCGGGTTCGAGCGGGTTGCCCATGCCCGCCACGAGGCGGGGGCCTTCGTAGGTGTCGTCGGAATTCACTCCGCGGCGGGTCCAGTCCTGGTCTGCCGCCCAGCGCCAGGCAGTCGGCCAACTGGACTTGAGGTAGATGATGTCCGGGTAGTTGTCGGTGGCGACCTGGTCGGGCAGCGCGTCGCGCCGCACCACCAACTGAGGCATGCCCCCGGACGGGCTTCGCACCCGCACGTCCCAGCCCAGCGCGCCGGCCGGCACGTCGACCTCGAAGTACCGCCAGGTGCCGCTCGCCTGGCTGACGACCGCGCTGGTGCCTCCGTTGAAGGCGACGGTGTCGACGCCCTGCGCCGTCACGTCCAGGTCATACTGCATGTCGGCCCCGGCCCCGTTCGACCCGGCGACGGCCACGGTGTAATCGCCCGCCGGTGGTTCCGACCAACTGATGAGGTTCGGGTCGCGCTTCTGGTCGGCCGCGCCCCCCTCGGCCGCCGCGTACCCTTCCACCGCGGCGCGCACGTACCGCGCCGAGCCCTGGGGGTCGCCCCGGGCCGTCATCGACGGCTCGCCGACCCGGTTCAGCAGCCGCAACTCCATGTTCGAGATGCCGGTGGGAACGCGGAACCGGTAGACCTTCACCGCGCCGTACTCGAGCGCCTCGCCAGTCCAGGTGACCGACTGGCCCGCGGCCAGCGGCGTGGCCGTCCGGTCGTCGACGGGCACCTCGCCCTGGCTCTCCAGGGTGTACGCCGTCGGGTTCGCGCCAAACTGCCCATAGTACGCCGGAGTCTCTCCCTCGCTGACGACGGCCAGGTAATAGGTGCTCGGCACCAGCGAACCCGAACCCGACACCGGGAACTTGTAGAAGAACTCGTTGCCGTCCTTTCGCCGCAGCGTCCCCTGATGGCCGGCGAGCGAGTCGGAGTCGTCCAGCGCGCTGGCGGTGATGTTGGGCACCGTGCCCGAGTGCAGCGCCAGCAGCGCTTCGCCCGAGCTGGGGGTCAGTTTCGCCGCCCAACTGGAAGCGCCGGTCGGCAGCGTGACTCGGTAGAAGGCGGCCTCGCGGGGCGGCAACGTGTCGGTCGCCGAGCCGCCGTTGAAGGCGAGGTCGGCCACCTGGAGGTCCCAGGCGCCGCCGTCGGCGCCGTTGCCGATGCCGATGCCCCGGCTCTCGACGGTGTAGGCGCCCAGAATCGCGGTCGCCACGTTCGTCACCCCGACGTAGTAGGTGCCGGGCTCGAGCGGGCTGCCCATGCCCATGACCAGGTGCCCGTAGGCCATGGACCCGTCGGCGAAGCTGGTTCGCCCCGTCCAATCGGCGCCCGGCGTCCAATGATAGCCGGAGGGCCAGTTGTCTTTTCCGGGCAGGTAGTCGTAGACCGCGTCGGTGAACGGTGCGAGGGGCAGGTGGTCGCGCCGCACCACCATGACCGGGTCGCCGCCGGTGACGTCCTTCACGCGGATGTCCCACCCCAGCGCGCCGGCGGGTACGACGACGGTGAAGAAGCGCCAGGTGTCGGGTTCTTGTCCCGCGACTCCGGCGGTGCCGCCGTTGAAGTCCAGGGTGGCGAGCCCCTGGGCGGTGACGTCGAGGTCGAAGTGCATGTCGCCCGAAGAGGCGCTCCCGGCCGCGACGGCGACGGTGTAGTCACCCGCCGGAGGCTCGGGCCAACTGACGAGGTTGAAGTCACCCTTGTCGGGGTATTCGCCGCCCTCCGCGCTGGAGTAGCCTAGGTACTTGGCGGGAACCCGGCCCGCACCCAGGGCGTCATTCCGCACCGACATTGTCGGGTAGCCGGCGTCCGAGGTCAGGCGAAGCTCCATGTTGTCGATGCCTGCCGGCAGCCGAAACCGGTAGACCTTCAGCGCGCCTTGCTCGAGCGACTCGTCCGTCCAGACGACGGGACTGCCCGTCGCCAGCGGAACCGCCGTCTTGTCCGAAATGGGCACCGTCCCCTGGCTGCGCAGGGTGAGCGTGGTGGGGTTCGCGCCAGTGATGGGGCCGACCGGCGAGTCGCCCTCGCTGATGGCGGCGAGATAGAAGGTTCCGCCGTCCAGCACCGACTCGCCCGGCCCGGGGAACTTGTAGAAGTGCTCCTTCCCGCCCTGGTGCCGGGTGGTGCCCTGGTTCGCGCCAGAGCTGTCCGAGTCCACTCCGCCGGCGGCGATGTTGGGCAGGTGGGCCAGGCGCGCAGCGAGCATCGCCTCTCCGGCCGTTGGGTCGAGCTCGACCCGCCAGCTCGGCGCTCCCGCGGGCACGTTGACGCGGTAGTAGGCGGCCTCGCGCGGCGCCAGGGTGGTGGTGGCCACCCCCGCGTCGAAGGCCAGGTCGGCGACCTGGACGGCCCAGGGCCCGCCGTCTCCGCTGCCGATGCCGATGCCCCGGCTCTCGAGCGAGTAGGACATGGGGCCGCCGCCGCCCGAGAAGCTCTTCACGCCGACGTAGTAGGTGCCCGGTTCGAGCGGGCCGCCGAGGCCCGCGACCAGCCGCGAATAGACTGAGCTCAGGTCGGCGTTCTGCGTTCGCCCCGTCCAGTCGCCTTCCAGGGCCCAGTTGCCGCCGGTGGGCCAATTCGACTTGGCCGGAATCGGGTCGTACGGGTAGTCGGTGACGAAGCTCTCGGGAAGCCGGTCGTGCCGCACCACGAAGCTGGGCAAACCGGCGTCGACGCCCTTGATGCGCAGGTCCCACCCGAGCGCGTCGGGCGGCACGGTGAACTTGAAGAAGCGCCAGAAGTCGCTCGGCTGATTTGCGACCGGCTGGACCACCTGGTTGAACGCCAGCGTCGTCGAGCCGATTTTACGGGTGGTCAGCTCGAACGGGCCGAGCGCCAGGTCGGCGAGGTAGACGCCGATGTACCAGATGTCGGCCTGGTGCCCGGGCCGCTGCAGGTAGCCCGAGGGGCCCGAGGCATCGAGGTAGTAGTTGGTCCCCAGGTAGGGCTGGTCGTCCGAGCGGTAGGCCCAGCGGCCTGGCACCGCGTTTCGGCGGATCGCAATCTCGCTGCCCGCCACCTGGTTCGCGAGCAGCAATTCCCAGCCCAGGGTGCCGAGCTGGCTGGGAATGTCGCTGACCTGGTAGTAGCGCCAGCCCGCCTGCCCGACCAGGTCGTTCACGATGGCGTGGCCGGACGAGACGCCGGGCGAGGCCGCGGTGGCCGCGTCGTTGATGAAGGGCACGCCGGTGATGGTGGGGTTGCCGCTGGTCAGGGAGAAGTTGAAGGTGCCCGTCCCATGGACGGTCACGTACCAGGTGCCGTCGCTCAGGCCCGGGGGGACGAGGGTGACGCTGTCGGCGACTCCGGGGGGCGCCTCGGAGAGGCCGTCGTTGGTGCCGACGTTGGGCACCGCGCCCTTGCGGACGTAGACGTCGGCGCCGGCGCCGCCCGAGGTGCTGGCCACCTGCCAGGCAATCTGGCTGATGGGGACGGGAATCTCGTAGGTGAGGAAGCCGTAGCCCGAGTCGTCGGTGCCGGTGAGCTGGAACTCGAAGTCCACCCGCGAGCCCTTGGGGGTGAAGGTGAGCGCGGCCGTCGGGTCGGACGGAGTGCGGACGCGCTGCTGCCGCGAGTCGAGCGCGATGGCGGCGCCGGGGACTGCCGGCACGCCAACGAAGTACTCGCCGCTGCTCAGGTAGTCGGGAACGACCAGCGCCTGGCCGACCCAGTCGCGCTCGGCCACGGTGGGGTAGGCGGGGGCGCCGCCCTTCTTGACGAGCAGGTGCTGGGTGCCGCCCTCGAGCCACAGCCTCCACGCGGCGGTGTCCGAGGGAATGCTGGTCTTGAAGAAGACGGTGCCTTCCGGGCCGACCGGAACCGCGTGGCTGGCGGCCGACACCCGCCGGGCCGTGGGCAGCGCGCGCGAGCTGCTCGCGGTGCTGGTGTAGGGGGCCAACGTGCCCAGGTCATGGACGTAGACGTCGCCGACCGTCAGCTTCCAGGTGGCTCCGGGCGTGCCGTGCACGAGCACGTACCAGTATGAACCGATGGGAACCAGGCCGTCGGCCATCACGAAGCCGTCGTCGCCCGGCCGGTCGGTCATGAACTGGTACGAGCTGGTGTCGAGTGAGTCATTGGGCCCGACGTACAAGTCGGCTTCGCCCGAGGTGACCGCGAGCGCGTGCCTCCAGGCGCCCACCGCCGCCGACTGGACCTGAATCCGGAACAGGTAGTCGCCGCCGACGGCGTTGGGCTGCGCCTGCGTCGAGGTGCCGGCCGGGTCGTCGCCGACGTCCCAGACGAGGTCCCGGACGAAGACGTTCTCGGTGACGAGGGTGAACAGCCCCGCGCCGGTGGCGGCGACCCGAATGAAGTAGTCCACCGCCGGGTCGAGGGACGTCGGCGAGAGCAACAGCGTGTCGAGGACTCCGTTCGCCAGGCCCACCTGGGCGCCGTTCACCGAGTCCCGGGATAGGGTGAGGGTGCAGCCGGCGCCGCAGTTGGCGACGATGCGCCCGCCGTTCTGGCCCGCGGGCGGCGCAATCTGGAAGTAGTGGCTCACTCCCGCGGCGGGCGTGCCGACCGCGCCGAAGACGAAGGGCTTGCTCGCGGGGAACTGCGCGGTCCGTATCGCCACGCTAAGCCCGTAGGACAGCGTGAAGGCGTGCGGCCCCGGTGCGGTGGCGGGGGTCAGCACGCGGACGTACCAGGTGCCGTTCTGAAGCTCGGGCCTCTCGAGCGCCAGGGAATTCGTCTTCCCCTCCGCGCGGGTGGCCCACTCGTAGTCGGTGTCGCTGGTGAGGGGCGAGCCGTGCTTGAGCAGCAACTGCGAACCCACCGCGCCAGCGGCCGGGACCTCGAGCGCCACCGTCGTGTCGGCACCGACGACCGAGAACGAGAAGTCGCTGTGTTCTCCCGGTTGGTTGGTGCCCGTCCCGAGCACCGTCAGGGACTGGCGGGCGACGCCTGTGCCTGGAGCGTCGGACCCCGGCGAAGCGGACTTGTCCCCGCAGGCGGCGAGGACGGCCAAGAAGAGCACCGGAGCGACGCGAAGCCTCTGTTTCGAACCACGCATTGAGTTCCCTCCCAGGCCTTGGCAGTGCCACCAGGAGGCCCGGTTCCCGGAGTTGTGTCGAATACTGAATACCCGCGCGGAGCATCGCCGAGGTGGCTCGACGTTGTCGACGGTCCCGAGGGCACCTCCGCGGGCCCCGTCGCCCAGCCTGGGGTGCAGTGCTACTCGGCGGAGGCGTGCGGCGTCGTTCGCGGGCTTGAAACCCGAGCCCCACTTCGCACACATTCCTCGGGAGGCGAGCCTGAACGCGAGAAGAAAGCTGGGCCTGGTCGCGGTTGCCCTCGGGCTGGGAGCCGGGACTTGGTACCTCGTCTGCGGTTCGCCGGAAGACGCGCCCGGAGGCGAACCCCCGGTCCGCCCGGGCACAACGCCCCCGCTTCCTCCTCGCGAGGCCGTCGGCAATTCGCACCAGCCGCCGGCGCGGGCTCCAGTCCCGGCGAAGGGGGAGGCCCGTCCCGAGCTGTCCTGGCCTGCGCCCCGTCCCGGCGAGGACACCCTGCTCGAGGGAACGGTCAAGGTGATTGGCTCGGGAGCGCCCATCGCGGGGGCTGCGGTGTCCGTCCGCCTGAGCCAGTTGCCCGGCGAAGTTGTGGGAGTACGGTGAGCGGCGCGGACGGCCGCTACGAAGTCACCGGACTTCCGCCCGCGGACATCGAGGTGGTGGCTCGAGCGCCCGGCTTCGCCCCGCTGAACCCGGGCAGAGCGAAGCTCGTCGCCGGCGAGCGCACCGTGCTCGACGTCGTTCTGGCGCTCACCGCGAGCGTCGGCGGCACGCTGCGAGACGAAGAGGGCCACCCGGTGGCGGGGGCTTTTGTCCGGACCGACCGCGGAGCCGTCGCGACGACCGACGCGGCCGGCCACTTCTCGCTGAGCGGCCTCGAGCTCAGGCACGTCGTGCTCGAAGCCGAAGTGGGCGACCGCTTCGCCCGGCGTTCGCTCAACCTGGGCGAAGGGCAGAATCCCGACGCGGACCTGACCCTGCGGGCGACCGGCGGGCTCGGGGGCCGGGTGGCTCGCGCAGACGGGTTGCCGCTCGATAGGCCGATTTCCGTGCTGGGGTTTCCGGTGACCGGCGCCGACCCAGGCTTGGCGGAAGCGGTGCAAGCCTCGACCGACGCCGCGGGGGCCTTCCGGGTCGCGAGGCTGAGCGTCGGCCGCTGGCGGTTCAGCACCTACGACAGCGGGTACGCTGCGGGCGACGCCGAAGTCGAGATTCGCCCCGGGGAAACGGCCCACCTCGAGCTCCGCGTGAAGGAACAGACCGAGGAGGAACACATCGCGCGCGGCGCCGTAGAGCGGGGGACACTCGGGGCCGCGTTCGAGGCGACGGCCGGCGGCGTGGCGGTGTCCTGGAGCGTCTCCACCGGCCCTGCCGCTCGCGAGGGTCTCGCGGTGGGCGACCTGCTGGTGTCGATTGACGGAACGCCGGTGGGCAACACCTTCGACGCGTACGCCCGTACCCGGGGAAAGCCGGGGTCGCGGGTGAAGCTGAGCGTGCGGCGCGAGGGCGTCGACCACGACTTCGAGCTGACGCGCGGGGAGTAAGCGCAGCCTTCCCCGTTTCGCTCTCCGCTCGTTTCTGCGACCCTGCCGGTCCATGAATTCGCTGGAGCCCGGAAAAGTCGTGCGGGTGCGCTCCCGCCAATACCTCGTCGACGAGGTCGTGCCCCCGCCTGCTCCGGGCCAGGACACCAAGGTTCGCTTGTCCTGCCTCGACGACGATGCTCAGGGCCAGGTGATCGAAGTGCTCTGGGAAAGCGAAGTGGATGCCCAGGTCCTCACGGCGGCGAGCTGGGAAGCGGCGGCGAAGAAGGGTTTCGACGACCCCCACCGCTTCGCGGCCTGGCTGCACACCCAGCGGTGGAACTGCGTCACCGCCACCGACCCGCGCCTGTTCCAGGCTCCCTGGCGCGCGGGCATCGAGGTGATGGGCTACCAGCTCGAGCCCCTTCGCAAGGCGCTGCTTCTCCCGCGCGTGAACCTCTTCATCGCCGACGACGTCGGCCTGGGGAAAACCATCGAGGCTGGGCTCATCGTCCGCGAGCTCCTGCTCCGCCAGAAGGTCCGCCGCATCGTCGTCGCCTGCCCTGCGTCGGTGGTCTGGCAGTGGAAGAACGAGCTCGAGGCGCGCTTCGGCCTCTCCTTCGCCGTGGTGGACCGCGACTTCGTCCGCCGCTGCCGCATCGAGCGCGGCTACGGCGTGAACCCCTGGAAGACGCACAACGCCTTCGTCATCAGCCACAACCTGCTGCGCGACGAAGACTACGCGACGCCGCTGCGCGACTGGATGGAAGGGAAGACGCCCTTCACCGGCTCGATGCTCATCCTCGACGAGGCGCACAACGCCGCGCCGGCCAGCGGCTCGAAGTACGCCATCGACAGCAAGCTGACCCAGGTAGTGCGCGAACTGTCCCAGCACTTCGAGCACCGGCTCTTCCTCTCGGCCACTCCCCACAACGGCCACTCCAACAGCTTCTCGGCCCTGCTCGAGATGCTCGACCCTCAACGCTTCTGCCGCGGCGTGCCGGTTCGGGGCGAGAAGCTGCTCGACGACGTGATGGTCCGCCGGCTCAAGTCCGACCTGCGCGAGGCCGGGGCCGGGAAGTTCCCAAAGCGCGAGGTCGTGCAGCTCGACATCTCAGGCCTGCCGGCGACGGCGCCCGAGCTGGTCCTACCCGACCTTCTCGAGCGGTACCGGGCGCTGCGCGAAGAAAGCCTGGCGGCGGCCAACGCCACCAAGACCGCCATCGCGGCCGGGTTGCTGGTGGTCACCTCACTGCAGAAGCGGCTGCTCTCGTCCATCGACGCCTTCGCGCGCACCCTGCACGTGCACCGCGCGGCGCTCGACCGGAAGCAGGCCCAGGTTCCCACGCAAGCCGACCTTCACCTGCTCGAACAATCCCCCGGCGCCGACGACGCGGAGGCCGAAGAGCTGAGCCCCGATCAGCTCGCCGACAGCGAGGACGCTCAGCTCGAGGTCGCGACCGGGCTCTCGGGCGGCGTGTCGAAGCCGGAGTCCAAGCTGCTCGACGAGATGGGCCGCATCGCCGAGGCCCACCGCCGCGCTCCGGACGCCAAGGTCCGGCGGTTGGCCGAGTGGCTGAAGAAGAACTGCTGCCCCGGCGGAAAATGGAACGACCGACGCGTGCTCGTCTTCACCGAGTACGTAGACACGCTGCGCTACCTGCGAGGCCAGCTCGAAGAGCTGCTGCCCGACTCTGACGAACGCGTCGAAGTCTTCGAGGGCGGCGCGGTGCTGTCGAAGAAGCGCGAGGCGCTCAAGGAAGCGTTCAACGCGCACCCCTGGCAGAACCCGCTGCGAATTCTCATCGCGACCGACGCCGCTCGCGAGGGAGTAAACCTGCAGAACCACTGCGCCGACCTGTTCCACTTCGACGTGCCGTGGAACCCGAGCCGCATGGAGCAGCGGAACGGGCGCATCGACCGCAAGCTGCAGCGCGAGGACGAAGTGCGGTGCCACTACTTCCTGTACACCCAGCGGCCCGAAGACCGGGTGCTCGAGGTGCTGGTCGAGAAGTCGAAGACCATCCAGAAGGAGCTCGGCAGCCTGGCGCGGGTGGTAGACGACAAGCTCGCCCGGCGCATGTCGGGGGGCATTCGCCGCTCGAGAATCGACGAGCTGAAGCTCGCGATTGAGAACGAGGGGCCGGGCGACGACCGGGCGGTGGTCGAAGAGGAGCTCGAAACCGCCCGCCGCCAGGAGAAGCTGCAGGACCAACTGCAACGGCTGCGCGGCATGCTCGACATCTCGAAGCAGAACCTCGGCTTCTCGGCCGAAGCGCTGAGGCTGGCGTTGAACGAGTCGCTGGCGGTGGTCGGCGCGCCGGCCCTGGGGGCGCTGGGAGTCGGCCCCAACGGCAAGGAAACGTGGCAGTTCCCCGACCTGCAGCAGGTGAAGCACGCCGGCCCCGGCTGGCTCGAGAGCCTCGACACGCTTCGCCGGCCGCGCAAGCCCGAGGAGAAGCCCTGGCAGTGGCGCAAGGACAGCCCTCCGCGCCCGGTGGTCTTCGAGGACGTCGGAGCGCTCGACGACGACACGGTGCACCTGCACCTCGAGCAGAAGCTCGTTCAGCGGCTCTTGGGCCGTTTCCTGTCGCAGGGCTTCGTCCACGAAGACCTCTCGCGGGCGTGCGCGGTGCTCTCGGAAAGCGGCGTGCCCAAGGTGGTGCTGGTCGGGCGGCTGTCGCTCCACGGCGCCGGAGCCGCGCGCCTGCATGACGAGCTCATTCACGTCACCGCGCCCTGGGTGGAAACCTCTCGGCGCAAGGACGGGCTCAAGCCCTACCGGGCCACCGCCGAGGCGCTCACCTTGCGCGAGCTCGACGACCTGCTCTGCAAAGAGCGGGTACGGGTTCCCGAAGCGGCCGCCGTGAAGCGGCTCCGTGCGTCGCTGGTCGAGGACGTCGCCTCGCTCGAGCCCGAATTGCGCCGCCGCGCCGCCGAGGCCGAGCGGGGCGCGAAGGCCGCGCTCGCGGACCGTGCGGGCCGCGAAGCAAAGGCGCTCAAGGCGCTGCTCGAGTCGCAGCAGGCGCGCATTCGCGACACCCTCGAGCGCCCGAAGCAGCAGAAGCTGCACTTCACCGACGAGGAACGCCGCCAGGCGCAGGCCGAGCAGTTGCACCAGAAGAAGCGGTTGGCGGAAATCGACCGCGAGCTGGTCGAGGAACCCAAGCGCCTTTCGGGCACCTACGACGTGCACGCAAGCCGCGTCGAGGTGCTGGGCGTCATCTACCTCTGGCCGGTGTCGGGGTAACCGCCGTGGCCGACTACGAGCTGAAGGCGCACCTCGAGTGGCTGGGCTACGCGCAGCCGGTGGGCCTGGTGGTGACGGCACCGGCGTTGGACGCGGCGCAGGCGCACCCGGACCGGCACATCGCCGCGCGGCAAGAGCAGCTTCGCGGCTTGGTGGGCGACGCGAAGCTCATCCGCGACCTGAAGACGTTCCTCGTCAACTTCCTCGGCTGGCAGGAGACCGACTTCCGCGCGCCCGGCGGCGCCGACTCGGTGTTCCTCGAGGAGTACAAAGAAGAGCTGAAGCCCGACTTCGTGGTGGTGAGCGACGGCGCCCCGGTCGCGTACTGCCTCCACGTTCCCAACGGGGTGGACCTCGACGCTCTTCCGGCCGAGTCGGAGGGCTGGCACGCCAGCGTCCAGACCCGCTTCGAGCGCCTGCTTCGCGACACCCGGGTGTCCATCGGCCTGCTCTCGAACGGTCGCGGGCTGCGGTTGGTGTACGCGCCCCGCGGCGAGAGCGCCGGCCACCTCACCTTCCTGGTCTCGGCGCTGACCGAGGTCGCCGGACGGCCCTTGTTGAGCGCGATGGTGATGCTGCTGTGCGCCGACCGGCTCTTCAACGTGCCCCCGGCGCAGCGCCTGCCCGCGATTCTGGCTGACTCGCGGCGCTACCAGAGCGAGGTGTCCACTCGGCTGGCCGAGCAGGTGCTCGAGGCGCTCCAGTTGCTGCTGCGCGGCTTCGAGGCGGCCGACGCCGCGTCGAAGGGTGCGCTGCTCGGCGAGCTTCGGCGCGCGGAGCACCGCCACGAGCTGACCGAGGGGCTGCTGACGGTCATCCTCCGCTTGGTTTTTCTGCTCTACGCCGAAGACAAGGGGCTGATGCCGCAGGCGGCAACCTGGCTCTCGTCGTACTCGGTGACCGGGCTATTCGAGCAGTTGCGGGACGACGAGGCCCGCTACCCCGACGTGATGCACCAGCGCCATGGCGCCTGGGCCCGGCTGGTGACGCTGTTCCGGCTGGTGTTTCGGGGCGCCGCGCACGGCGACGTGCACCTGCCCAAGCGCGAAGGCGACCTGTTCGACCCCGACGCCTTCCCCTTCCTCGAGGGCCGCGCGCGCGCCGACCACTTCTCGTCGGACCGCGCCGACAAGCTCCAACACCTGCCGCGCGTGCCGGACGGCGTGGTGCTGGACGTCTTGCGAAACCTGCTCGTCCTCGACGGTGAGCGGCTCTCGTACCGCGCGCTCGACGTCGAGCAGATCGGCTCGGTCTACGAGTCGATGATGGGCTTCGAGCTGGAAGAAGCGAAGGGCCGGTCGGTCGCGCTCCGCCCCTCGCACGTGGTGGTCAACCTCGACGCGGTGCTCGACCTCGCGGGCAAGAAGCGGCTCGAGCATTTGAAGGAGGAGGCCGGCGCGGAGTTGAGCGGCAACGTCGGGAAGGCCGTGCAGGCGGCGAAGAGCGTGGACGAGTTGGTCGCCGCGCTGGAGCGCCGCCTGTCGCCCTTCACCCGCCAGCCGCTGCCGGCGGGAGCGCTCTACCTGC
>JAHFDQ010000535.1 GCA_023248915.1 Archangiaceae bacterium
GCGAGATCTCTCTCGCGGGCGGGTCACCAGCACCCGGGTTCCGGTGAGGCGCCGCGCCGAGCTCACCCTTACGTCCCTTCTGAGCCCTTCGCGCCCGCGAAGGCGGCGAGAATTTCCCGGCCGCCGCGGGCGAGAATGTCCGCCGCCAGCTCTCGGCCCAGCTTCTCGGCGTCGGCGACCGGGCCGCGGCGCTCGCCCCGCACCACCTTGGCCCCGTCGGGCCGGCCCACCAGCCCGCGCACCCTCAAGGTATCGCCCTCGAGGGTCGCGTAGCCGGCGAGCGGAACCGTGCAGCCGCCCTCCAGCATCGCCAGGAAGGCCCGTTCGGCGGTCACCGCGTGGCGCGTCGTCGCGTCTTCGAGCCTGGCCAACAGCTCGAGCAGCTCGGCGTCGGCCCGGCGGCACTCGATGGCGAGCACCCCCTGCCCCACTGCCGGGAGGCTGACTTCGGGCGACAACGCCTCGGTGACCTGGCCCTCGAGCCCCAGCCGCTTCAGCCCCGCGAGCGCCAGCACCGACCCGGCCAGCCCCTGCTCGCGCGTCTTCTTCAGCCGCGTCTGGACGTTGCCTCTCAACGACACAGTCTTCAGGTCCGGCCGCTTCTCGAGCAACTGGCAGGTGCGCCGGAGCGACGAGGTGCCGATGCTCGACCCTTGGGGCACCTCGGCCAGCTTCAGCCCGGCGGGGCTGACGAAGGCGTCGCGAGGGTCTTCCCTCGGCGGCACGCACGCCAGCACCAGGGTGTCGGGCAGGTCGGAAGTCATGTCCTTCAGGCTGTGCACCGCCAGGTCGGCGCGGCCGTCGAGCAGCGCCTGTTCAATCTCCTTCACGAACAGGCCCTTGCCGCCGACCTCTGACAGGGGCGCCGAGAGGAAGCGGTCTCCTTCGGTGGAAAGCTCGACCAGCGAGACTTCCAGGCCCGGGCGCTGGGCGGTGAGCAGCCCCTTGACGTGGTGGGCCTGCCAGAGCGCGAGCGGGCTCTTGCGCGTGGCGATGCGCAGCGCCTTCACCGTTTGCCTCCCGAGACCGGCGTGTCGAGCCCGAACAGCTCGGCGGCGGCCTCGGCCAGGCGGAAGTCGTCGCCGGCGCCGGTCTCGCGGAGCCGGGCGGTCGGCTGGTGCAAGAGCTTGTTCACCACCGCCATCGCCATCGCCTCGATGCTGGTCTTCGCCTTGTCCGAGAGCTCTTCGGACGAGAGGTTCTGGAAGGTGCGCTCGACCTCGGCCTTGGCGATCTGCGCCGCCGTCTCGCGCAGCCGCGCCAGCACCGGCACCCCATCGCGCACCTCGCGTGCCCGGACGAAGCGAGCGAGCTCTTCGGCGATGATCAGCTCGGCCTTGGCGGCTTCCGACGCGCGCGCCGCCGAGTTCTCGGCCACGCTCTTCTGGATGTCGTCGACGTCGTAGGCGTAGACCTGATCGAGCTCGTTCACCGCCGGGTCGATGTCGCGCGGCACGGCCAGGTCGACCATGAAGAGCGGCCGGTGGCGGCGCGCCTTCAACTGCGCTTGCACGTTCTGGCGGGTGAAGATGGGCGAGGGCGAAGCGGTCGAGCAGACCACCACGTCGGCCGGCACCAGAAGCGCCGTCAGCTCTTCGTAGGGCCGGGCGGTGCCGCCCACCAGGGCCGCGAGCTCTTCCGCGCGCGAGAAGGTGCGGTTCGTCACCACCAGCTCGGTGACGCCGGCGGTCTTCAGGTGGCGCGCGGCCAGCTCGGACATCTCGCCGGCCCCCACCACCAGCACGCGCTTGCCGGCCAGGCCGCCGAAAACCTTCTTGGCCATCTCGACCGCCGCCGACGCCATCGACGTCGCCGCGCGGCCCACGCCCGTCTCGGTACGCACGCGCTTGGCCGAGACGAACGCCGCCGAGCAGGCCCGCGACAGCTCGCCGCGGACCGAGCCGGCCTTCCGCGCCAGCTCGTAGGCGTCTTTCACCTGGCCGAGAATTTGCGGCTCTCCCAGGACCATCGAGTCGAGGCTGGCCGCCACCCGGAACAGGTGGACCAGCGCCTCGTCGCCCCGATGCTCGTAGAGGTGGTCCAGCGACTCGGGGCCTCCGAGGCCGGCCACGTCGGCACGCAGGCGTTCGCGCGCGGCGTCGGCGGTGTCGGCCGCGACGTAGAACTCGACCCGGTTGCAGGTCGAGACGAGCATCGCCTCGGCCAGCCCGTCGACGAGGCCCTTCAACACCTGTTCGGTCTTGTCGTTGCCCAGGGCCAGCCGTTCGCGCACCGTCAGGGGAGCGGTCTTGTGCGACAGGCCGAGGCAGAAGATCTCCATCGGTCAGGGCATCGTGCCGGTGGTGCGACCGGGATCGTAGGAGGTGAAGAAGGACACGAGGAGGATGCAGAAGCCGGCCATGGTCAGCAGCGCCACCCGCCGGCCCTGCCACCCGGCGAAGAGCCGGAAGTTGAGCACCGCGGCGAAGAACACCCAGGCGACGAGGGTGGCGATTTCCTTCGCTTCCCACGCCCAGAAGACGCCGTGGGCGTTGCTGGCGAAGAAGGCGCCCGTCATCAGGGTGGCCGAAAGCGCGACGAAGCCCCACACCACCAGGCGCCGGTTCAAGTCGTCGAGGAATGCCAACGACGGCAGCCGCGCGAACAGCACGCCGAACTTCTTGCCCTTCAACTGGCGTTCCATCAGCACGTACATCACCGCCACGCCGGCCGCGACGCCGAACGACGCGATGCCGACCAGGGCGATGGCGATGTGCACCGGCAAGAGTGGGCGCGGCGCGGTGGGCAGAAGCCGCGCGGCGTCCTTCGACAGCAAGATGCCCGGCACCAGCGCCGCCAGGGCGACGGGCATCAGGAAGGCGCCGATCACCGGAATCCGGTAGCGGAGGTCGAGGAAGAAGAAGATGGAGAGCAGCACCAGCGAGACGATGGAGAAGCCCTGGGCGATGCCCGACGGCAATCCGCCCTGGCCCGCGAGCGCGACGCCCACCGAGCCGGCGTGCACCGCCAGGCCCAGGCCCACCAGCCCCCGCCCGATGACGGGCAGCGCCCTGAACTGGCGGATGAGGTAGCTCAGGTAGACGACCGCCGCTGCCCCGTACAGGTGGATGGCAACCGAGAGCAGCGAGCGGGTCATGTCATCTTGTTCAGCAGGAACGCGGCGAGCATGTCGGCCTCGGCGGCCGGCTTGGATTTTTCGGCCTTGGGCGCTTGAGAAGCGACCTCGGTGATGAAGCCCTCGGCGACCTCGTAGGCCGTGTCGCCGAGCAGCACCGAGTCGGACATGTGCTCGGCGCCGAGCGCGCGGAGCTGGTCTTCCGTCTTGACGCGCGCCACCAGCCGCTTCTCGTCCACTCCCGACACCACCTTCTGGAAGTGCACGGCTGGAACCGCGGGGTAGGCGGCGTTGTTCTCGGCGATGACGAGCTTGCCGTCTCGCAGGTCGGCCGTCTCGGCGACCACCCATTCCTCGAGCGTCTTCTGGGGCAGAAAGAGCTTCACCCGAGGCACCTTACCAACCTGGCCCCCTGGGCTCCACCGTGTAGGCACTCTCGGCCGCCGAGCCTTGCAGGGGCCTTGCCTCCATATTATTGGACGCTGTACCGGGCACCGAGCCCGGCGGGCCCTTGGGCCCACGAAAGGAAGCACATGGCTGGCGAGATGGTGAACGTCGAGGACAGTCAGTTCAAGAACGTGGTGCTCGAGTCGCAGACGCCGGTGCTGGTGGACTTCTGGGCGACCTGGTGCGCCCCCTGCCGCGCGATCGCCCCCGTGCTCGAAGAGCTGTCGGGCCAGTACAAGGGCAAGGTGAAGTTCGCGAAGATCAACATCGACGACAACCAGCAGACGCCGCAGCAGTACGGCATCCGCTCGATTCCCACCCTGCTCATCTTCAAGGGCGGGCAGGTGGTCGAGCAGATCGTCGGAGCGGTGCCCCGCGCCAAGCTGGAAGAGGCGCTGAGGAAGGTCGTCTAGGGGCCGATGGCTCGTCCGAAGACCAAGCCAGGCCCGGCGGCGCTGGCGCCCCAGAGCCTGCTCGCCTGGGCCGACGCGGCCGGCGAAGCGCTGGGTCGAGGGCTGGCGAGGGGCTTGTCGGCCGGCCTGGCAGCCGGGGGCCTGTGGCCGTCCCCGAGGCGAAGAGGTCGCCCGCCGAAGCTGGTGCTGCCCGGAACCGTCGCGCCGGAAAAGCGCTGCACCGTGGAAGGCTG
>JAHFDQ010000145.1 GCA_023248915.1 Archangiaceae bacterium
GTCGCTCCGAACGTGCCTTCCCTGAGCTATGCGGGCGCGACCGGCACCTCGGGCACCTTCGGCGTGGCGATGACTGTCGTACCCACCTCGCTCGCCGCGAACGGCGCCACCGTCACGGCGTGCGGCGTCAAACCTTCGACGACGGCGCTGCCCGCAGGCCTCACGGTGAACGCGGCGACCTGCGTCATCTCGGGCGCCCCGACGGCGGCGTCCGGCGCGGCCACCTACACGCTGCTGGCGACCAACTCGGCGGGTGCTTCGGCCGACGCGACCGTGAGCCTGTCCGTCGCTCCGAACGTTCCCTTCCTGAGCTACGCGGGCGCGACCGGTACCTCCGGCACCTTCGGCTTGACGATGAATGTCTCTCCCACTGCGCTGGCCGCCAACGGCGCCACAGTCACCGCCTGCGGCATCAAGCCTTCGACGACGGCGCTGCCGGCCGGCCTCGCCGTGAACACCGCGACCTGCACCATCTGGGGCGTCCCGACGGCGGCGGCGGCCGCGGCCCCGTACACGCTGGTGGCCACCAACTCGGCGGGCGTTTCGGCCGACGCGACGGTGACGTTGACCGTCGCCCCGGCAGTGCCGACGCTGAGCTACGTGGGGGCGACCGGCACTGCCGGCACCTTTGGGACGGCAATGTCCGTCTCGCCGACGACGCTGGCGACAAATGGCGCGGCGGTCACGGCCTGCGGGCTGGCGCTGACCTCGCCGTTCCTGCCAGCCGGGCTGACCGTCGCGCCCACCACGTGCGTCATCTCGGGCACGCCCTCGGCGAGCGCCGCGGCTACCGCATACACGGTGGTCGCGACCAACGCCGCCGGAGATTCGGTCGGTGCCACCCTGACGCTCTCGGTCGCGCCCGTCGCGCCGTTCCTGAGCTACGTCGGGGCCGGTTCCACCGTTGGCCGGAAGGGCGTGCCGATGGTCGTCACGCCGACCACCCTCAACCCGGGCGGCGCCGCGGTGACGGCGTGCGACGTGACGCCCTCCCTGCCGGCGGGGTTGGTGCTCCAGAGCGCGTCATGCGTCATCTCAGGCGCGCCTTCGAACGTGATGGCGACGACCACCTTCACCGTCCACGCAACGAACTCGGTAGGCACGTCGGCGGCGGCCACGGTGGCCCTCACCGTGACTGACACGCCGACGCTGAGCTTCATCGGCGCGTCCGGTACCACGGGGGTGCTCGGCCACGCGATGTCGGTGGCGCCGACCGCGCTCATCGACAACGGCTCGCCCCTCACCGACTGCGCGCTGGCGGGCACTTCGCCGGCGCTCCCTGCAGGCCTCTCAGTGAGCTCCGCAACCTGCGTCATCTCGGGCACGCCGACCGCTGCGGTCCCGGCCACGGTGTACAGCCTGGTCGCCACCAACGGGGTGGGTGACTCCGCCCCGGCCGCCGTCTCGTTGACGGTGTCGCCCGACGCCCCGGCGCTCTCGTACGCGGCCGGCACGGTGTCGGGAACCGTCGGACAGGCGCTGACGGTGAGCCCGACCTCGCTCGCGGCCAATGGAGCCGCCGTGTCGGGCTGCGGCACCCGCGGGGGCACGCCGTCGCTGCCGGCCGGCCTGTCCGTCGCGGCCACGACGTGCGTCATCTCAGGCACGCCAACGGTGGCGGCGCCCTCGACGCAGTACGTGCTGGTGGCGACGAACGCCGCAGGCGCTTCGGCCGACGCCACTCTGACGCTGGCGGTGAGCCCGGGCATCCCGGTGCTCAGCTACGCGACCTCGACTGGCACGACCGGCGTGGTCGGCATTCCGATGACCGTCAGCCCGAGCACTTTGAACCTGAATGGGGGCCCGCTCTCTACCTGCGGCATCAAGGCCGCCACCACGCCGCTGCCGGCCGGGCTCGCGGTGGACCCCGCGACCTGCGTCATCTCGGGCGCACCCAGCGTCATCGCAGCGGCGACCTCGTACACCCTCGCCGCCACCAACGCGGGCGGCACCTCGTCCGACGCCGCCGTCACCCTGGTCGTCGTCGCCGGACCGCCGGCCCTAAGTTACGCGGGTTCAGCCAACACCGACGGCGTCGCGGGGACGGCGATGTCCATCACACCGACCTTGCTCGCCGCCCATGGCGCGGCACTCACGGACTGCGCCGTTTCCGGGTCGCCGCCCAAGCCGGCTTGGATGACGGTGAACGCCTCGACCTGCGTCATCACCGGCACTCCGCCGGCCCCGTTCGCGGCCACCACCTTCAGCCTCGTCGCCACCAACTCGGCAGGCGCTTCCGGCCCCGCGTCCGTCACGCTCTCGGCCGCCGTGGCCCAGGCCGCTCCGTCACTCGACTACGCGGGCGCCGGCGGAACCGTCGGCCGAGTCGGGGTGGCGATGTCGGTGGCGCCGACGTCGCTCCAGGCCAACGGCGCGTCCATCACCGCCTGCGCGGTGAGCGCAGGGCCGCCGCTGCCCGCGGCCCTCACCGTGAATTCCTCGACCTGCGTCATCTCGGGGACCCCCACGGCGCTCCTGTCGCCCACGGTCTTCACGCTGTCGGCGACCAACTCGGTCGGTTCCTCCTCGGGTGCCACGGTGACCCTCGAGGTCCGCGACGTTCCGGTGCTGAGCTACGCCGGAACCGTGGGCACCGTCGTGAGCATCAACTCGCCGCTGTCGGTGCTACCGACCAGCCTGGTGCCAAACGGGGCGGCCGTTTCGGACTGCGGCATCAAGGGCGGCACGACGCTCTTGCCCGCCACGCTGTCGGTTTCTCCGACGACGTGCGCCATCACCGGCACGCCCACCGCGCCGCTTTCGGCCACCCTCTTCACCCTCGAGGCGACCAACGCGGCCGGCGTCTCGGCCCCGGCGACCGTGACGCTCACCGTCAACCCCATACCGCCGACCTTCAGCTACGCCGGCGCGACCGGCACCTCCGGCAGCTTCGGCGCCTTCATGTCGGTGGCCCCGACGACGCTGATTCCGAACGGGGCGTCGGTGACCTCGTGCGTGGCGACGCCGTCCCTGCCGGCGGGGCTCAACGTCAACAACGCCTCGTGCGTCATTTCGGGCTCGCCGGGCGCCGTCATCGCCCCTACGTCGTTCACCGTCCGGGCGACCAACTCGGCGGGCTTCACCGACGCGACGGTGACGCTGTCCGTGGGCGCCCTCGCCCCGTCGCTGAGCTACGCGGGGGCTTCGGGCACCGTCGGCACCTACGGGTCGCCGATGACGGTGGTTCCCACCGCGCTGGTCGCCAACGGCGCGGCAATTACCGCCTGCGGCATCCGCCCGCCGACGACTCCGCTGCCCACGGGGCTCACGGCAGACGCGACCACCTGCATCATCTCGGGCACTCCGCTGGCCGGCGTCAACGGCGGCACCTTCATTCTCGCGGCGACCAACACCGCTGGCTCGTCGGCCGACGCCGCGGTCGTGCTCACGGTGAACGCGATTCCCCCGAGCCTGAGCTTCGCAGGAGCCACGGGCACGGTGGGCCACGTGGGCGTGGCGATGTCGGTGCCACCCACCAGCCTGGACACGAACGGCGGCGCCCTCACCGGGTGCACCGCGGCGCCAGCGCTCCCTGCAGGGCTTGCCGTCAACCCGGCCTCCTGCACCATTTCCGGCACTCCGTCGGCGGTTTCGGCGCCGGCCACGTACTCCCTCACCGCCACCAACTCGGCGGGGACGTCTCCCGGCGCGGCAGTCATGCTGTCCGTCATCGACGTGCCGTCATTGAGCTTCGCCGGCGCCCCCGGGACGGTGGGCATCGTCGGAGTGGCGATGTCGGTGCTGCCGACCAGCCTCGTCGCGCAGGGTGACCCGGTATCCAACTGCCAGGCGAGCCCCGCGCTGCCAGGCGGGCTGGTGCTGTCGCCGACCACCTGCCAGATCTCGGGCACGCCGACCGCGGCCTCCCCCGACACCCTCTACGCGGTGCAGGCCTTCAACTCTGCGGGCTGGTCCGCGGGTGCCTCCCTTCACCTCACCACCAATGCACGCGCGTCGCTCGCCTTCAACTCCGGGCCCTCGTTCGACTTTGGCACCTGGTCGACGAGCGCGTCGGGCGAGCACCTCTTCGCGGTGACGAACTACGGAGATCTCCCCGCGACGTCGCTGGCGCCTTCAGGCGCCATCGGAAGCGCCTTCTCGTACAAGGGCGGCACCTACCCGGGGCAAGCGGGCAACTGTTCCAACGAGCTCCCCGGAGGCGCCACCTGCTTGCTTGTCGTCCTCTTCAGCCCGTCCGGCTCGGGCCTCTTCACGGGCAGCCTGGGGCTCACCTACGACAACGGGGTCGGGGCAGACTCCCTCGGCGCTTCGGTGTCAGGCACGGGGACGACGCTCGCCGCGCTGGCAGTGAACGACTACCCGCCGACGTACTACTCCGACTACGGGGTGCCGCCAGACGGGCCCTTCTTCGACTTCGGCCCCCAGGCGGTGGCAGTGGCGACCGACCATCCCTTCTACGTGACGAACAACGGCCTCGCGGCGACGACGATCACCGCCGGCACTCCGCTGGCCGCCGGCTTCGCCTACAAGGGTTCGGCCTTCCCGGGAGTCGGGGGCGACTGCGGGCTCGTCCCGCTCGCGCCCGGTGCCACCTGCTCGGTGGTGGTGACTTTCACGCCGGGCGCGGCGACGGCGTACACCACCACTCTGACGCTCAACTACACCGGCGGGGCGAGCCCGACCGTGGCGCGGGCGGTTCAGGGCAGCGGCACGACGGGCCCGGTGGTCACCCTCTACGACTACAGGACCGAGTCTGGAGGAATCAGCCTCGGGACGGCGCTGGACTTCGGAACGGTAGGCATCGGGCTGTCTTTCGAGCACGACTTCGCGGTCATCAATTCGGGCGCAGCGCCGGCGACCGGGCTCTCGGGTTCCGCCGCGCCCGGGGTCTTCAGCTTCCCCGGTGGCTTCCCGGGAGCGACTCCCGGCGCTCCCTCGAACCAGGTCGGCGCTCCGTACTGCTCGTCTTCGCTGGCCGCGGGGACCGAGTGCGCGGTGCGGGTGGTGTTCGCGCCGGCAGCGGCGGTGGCGTCCTCGGGCTGGGTGACGGTCACCTATGACGTGGCGCAGAGCACCAGCCGCGCCGTGCGCGGTGCTGGCACCTCGCGGGCGCTGCTTCAGGTTTCGGCAACGAGCGGAAAAGAAGGCCTGGTCTTCTCCTATGGCGTGCAAGCGGTCGGGGCCCAGGCGACGGCGGCGTTCCAGGTGCAGAACGTCGGAGCGGCACGGGCCGCCGCGCTGACGGGGCTGGCGCTGGCGCCGGGCTTCATCTACCCGGGCGGCTACCCCGGCGGCACGGGCGTCTACTCGGACCCCAGCGGCACCTTCCCCTACTGCGGGACGACGCTCGACGTCGGCGCGGCGTGCGCCATCCAGGTCAGGTTCCAGCCGGCCTCCACCGGCAGCTACTTCACCGACATCTCCCTGTCTTACGACGACAACAACGGGTCGGGCACCCCCCGCGTCGCCACCCGCAGCGCCGAAGGCGACGCGACGTCACTGGCCATCGTGTCGATGACCGAATGCACCAACTGCGGCGACGGCGGGAACGGAAGCACGCCCACGCACGACTTCGGCTGGGTGCCGGTAGGCGGCACGGTCGAGCAGTACTTCTTGCTGACGAACTCGGGGGCGCAGGCTGCGACGCTGACGAACGGCGGCCTCACCGGACTGGGGTTCAGCTACCCCGGAGGCAGCTACCCCGGGGGTCCGGCGGGCGGCAGTGTCAACGTCTGGGGCAACAACTACACCTACTGCCCGACGTCCGGCTCGGCGCTTGCTTTGGGCACCACGTGCGTGATCCGCGTCGCCTACACGGCCTCGGGCTCGACGCCGGTCGGGGGAACCGTCAGGGTTGACCTGGGCGGCGCGACCGCGCCGTTCGTCTCGTACAACCTCTCGGCGACACCGACGTCGGCGGCCATCGTGAGGTTGACCGACTGCCCCTGGTGCGGAGCGGGCGGGAACGGCCAACCCACCCACGACTTCGGCGACGTCGCCTCTCCGAGCGTCCAGCCTGCCTTCTTCCTCCTGCAGAATTCCGGGCTGGGCGTGGCGACGATCACCGCCGCGTCCGTGTCAGGACCGGCCTTCGCGTTCGCCGCCGGCCCGTTCCCAGGAGGGCCGCCGAGCAGTCCGGTGAACGCCTGGGGTAACAACTATCAGTTCTGCCCGGCCGTAGGTGGGACCCTCGCGGCGGGCGCTACCTGCGTCATTCAGGTGGCGTATTCCGCGACGGGTTCGGCGCAGCAGACGGGAACGCTGAACCTGACGGTAGCGGGCGCCACCCAGGCGTCTCACTCGTACGCTCTCACCGGTACGCCGACGTCGCTGGCGATCGTCCAGATGAACGACTGCCCGGGGTGCGGAGGCGGCGGAGGAGGAGGCCCGCCCACGCATGACTTCGGCCTGACGGCCTCGCCGAGCACGGTGACGCAGCTGTTCATGCTGCGCAACACCGGGTTCGGCACGGCGACGCTGTCGGCGGCGAGCGTCACCGGAGCCGCGTTCTCATTCGGAGGGGCGGGCACCTTCCCCGGCGGAACCCCCTCGAGCTCCGTCAACTACCAAGGCAACACGTACACCCTCTGCCCGGCCGTGGGCGGCGCTCTGGCGGGTGGAGCGTCGTGCGCGTTCTGGGTTCGATACGCCGCTTCGGGCGGCGCGCAGCAAACGGGGGACGTGTCGGTTCAGCTGACCGGGGCAACGCAACCGGCGGTCTCGTACAACCTGCGCGGGTCGCCGACGCCGCTGGCGATCGTCTCGATGACTGAATGCTCGAACTGCGGCGGTTCGGGCGGGTCGGGCACGCCGACGCACGACTTCGGGATGGTCGCCTCTCCCAGCACGAACCCGACCTACTTCTGGCTGACGAACACGGGCGCCTCGCCGGCGACGGTCTCGGCGGCCACCGTCACGGGCGCCGGCTACGCCTTCGGCGGGGCGGTCTTCCCCGGGGGCCCTGGCGACAGCCCGGTCAACATCGGGGGGGGGAACTACACCTACTGTCCCGCTCTGCCGGCCACGCTGGCTTCGGGCTCAACCTGCGTCATCCAGCTCGTCTACACCGCGTCGGGCAGCTCGGTTCAGACCGGCAGCGTCAGCTTGACGCTCACCGGAGCGGTTCAGGCGAGCGTCGGGTACAACCTGACCGCCAGCCCCACGACGGAGGCCATCGTCAAGCTGACTGAGTGTCCAAGCTGCGGGGGCCCGGCAGGCACGTCGCACGATTTCGGGACCGTGCCCTCTCCGTCGTCGAACGACGTCTTCCTCTTCGTCGTCAATTCGGGCGCGGGCGCGGCGACGTTGACCAACCAGGGCATCACCGGCGCAGGCTTTGGGTACTCCGGCGGCTCGGGGCTCTACCCGGGGGGCACGGCGGGAGGGACGGTCAACGTCTACGGGCAGAACTACACGTTCTGCCCCACCTCGGGACAGAACCTTCCGGGCGGAGACACCTGCGTGCTGCAGGTGACCTACACGGCATCGGGCACGACTCCGCAGGCCGGCACGCTGAGCATCGGCTTGGGCGGTGCGACGACCCCGAGCCTCAGCTACGGCTTCATGGCCTCGCCGACGACGGCCGCCATCGTGGAAATCGACGACTGTCCCTTCTGTGGCTCGCCCTGGGGCGACTTCGACTTCGGCACGGCCGGCACGGCACTGGACAAGGTCTTCGTCGTGAGGAATCGCGGCCTGGCGCCTGCGGGGCTGACCGACGCCGCGGCGCTGGTTCCGCCGTTCTCGTACACCACCGGCTCGTTCCCCGGAGGGTCAGGCACGGTGACTCTGCAGGGCGACACCGTCCCCTTCTGCTCGGCGACCCTGCCGGCGGGTTCGACCTGCGCGGTGTCGGTGCGCTATTCGGCGGCAACGACGAGCTCCGGAACGCTGGCGTTCGCCCTGACCGCCGCCTCCACGCCAACGGCGACGCGCAACCTGAAGGGCGCGACGACGTCGAGGGCGCTGGTGACGGTCGCCGAAACAAACGACTTCTTCGCGTGCACCGACCTCGCCTGCTGGCCCGCGGACTTCGGCCCGGTGAATGCGGGGAACACGGTCGCGACGACATTCGTCGTGACGAACCGTGGGGCAATGGCGACGACCGCGCTCGGAGCTTCCGGGGCTTTGCCGCCCGGGTACGGTTTCGGGAACAGCGGCAGCCAGGCCTTCCCGGGAGGATCGGGGACCGTCAACTACGCCGGGGTGACGCTCAACTACTGCTCGGCGGTGCTGGCCCCCGGAACCCAATGCGCAATCCAGGTGAACTTCCATCCGACGGTGGCTTCGACGAATTACCCCGGGGTGCTCAGCCTCGCCTACTCGGACGCCTTAGGCCCGATCGCCCCCGACGCGATGCGGGGAATCTCCGGCAACAGCCCCTGACGGCTGCCCCGGGGTAGGCGGCGCTGCGAGCTTCGCGGTCGGGGGCACCCTCGGCTCGACTATCGGCCCGCGGCGCCCACCGTCACCTGCTGTCCCGCCGAGTAGGCGTTGAACTCGGGCGCGTACATCGACTGCACCGTGGCGGGCCCGACGCGGAACGTGCCGGCCAGGTTGGCCCGCAGCCGGTAGCCGAGCGTCACCTCTCCCGCGGGCAAGGCCTCGAAGAAGAAGTGGGTGCCCGAATCGCGGACCTCTTCGTACCAGCCGACACCCAGGTTCCACCGGTAGCGCGAGAGCGCCGACTCGGGCTCGAGCCCGGCCGCGCGCGGGTCGAAGAGGTGCACGTACTCGGCCGGGTGGTTCGCCCGAACCGAAAGCCTCACCTCGACTTCGTCTCCGGGCGCCAGCCTCGCTCCTTCGGCCAGCGGGGTCAGCGCCGTCCCTTTCCCGTCACTGGTCCGCTTGAAGTACCGCCGCGCAACCGAGAACAGGTCGCCGCGCGCCTCTGCCGGAAGCTGCTCGGTCGAGAAGTGCCAGGTGGCCGAGGCGAACTGCAACCCCCGGCCGGCCTTCTCGACGGCGACGCGGGACATCGCCTTCGGGTCGAGCTCGGCGCCGGAGACGACGACGTGGTTGGACTTGCCGCTGTAGACGTCGGGGGCGAACACCAGCGTGCTCTTCCGGGGGCCGATGGTGACGGTGGTCTCCTCTCGAGTTCCCAGCGTGCCTTCGGCCGAGAGCACCTTCACCAGCGCGTAGATGACCTCGGCCGTGGCCCGGGTGGACTTCCACTGGTTGAGCTTCTTGTTGAGCATCAGCCACTGGACCAGCCCATCGCGGCGGGGGTCGGCCGGCGCCAGCTCGGTCAGCGCGCGCAAGGCGAAGGCGTGGGTCTCGAGCGTGTCGCGGTACCAGAGCCAGGCGCTGTCCTCGGGCGCCCAGAAGGTGCCTTCGTCTCGCGTCGTCTTCGCCGAGTCCATGACGCTGGCGAACACCGCCTGGGCGTCGGCCTTGCGCCCCGCGCGGTGCAGGGTGAGCGCGAGCTGGGCCCTCGAGAGCGCCGGCAGCTCGCGCCAGTGGGCGTAGCTCTGCTCGAGCATCTGCCGGCGGTCTTCGGCGCTCAGCGCCTGGCCGGTCCAGCTCGCGTCCGGGAAGCTCGAGGCGACGTAGTTGAAAAAGGTGACCACCTCGAGGCAACAGGGGCTCTTGCCGGCCTTGGGCGCGTACTCGTCCCGGTACTGGCGCCCCAGGTACTGCCAGGCGCGCTGGACCAGGTCTTTCGGCACGTCCACTCCGAGCTCGGCGGCGCGTGAAAACCCCTGGACGACGTAGAGCGTCATGTACGGCGAGGGGGGCCCGCCCGGCCACCAGGGGAAGCCGCCGTTCGCGGTCTGAATCCTCCGGAGCTTGGCCAGGGAAGCGTCCCGCTCGGCCGAGGCGACCTTGGGGTCGAGCACTTTCACCAGCGCGAGCGAAGGATCTTTCCCGCCCTGGGCTTCCTGCAGCCAGGGCGTCTCTTCGAGCAGCATCTTCCGGTTCGGGTCGACGGCGTCGAAGGTCTCGAGCGGCGTGTCGCGGCGGCTGGCCTCTTCTGCCATGCGCGCGACCAGCGGGTATTTCTTGAACACGCCGCCCACGATGCCGGTCGAGAGGAACCGGTTCAGCGTCTGCTCGGTGCACTCGTACGGGTAGTCGATGAGGTACGGCAGCGCCTGAAGCACGGTCTCGAAGAGCTGCCCGTCCACCGTCACCACCAGTTGCTCGTTCACCCGACTGGGGTCTCTGCCCGCGGCCAGGTCGTCGAAGCCGAGCGTTCGCTTGTCTGCGTCGTGCAGCGCCGCGAAACGCGACTGAGCCAGGCGCACGCGCGAGGGCAGCACCGGCAGGGGCCGCAGCTCTCCGTCGGAAAGCCCTCCCGCGGTGGCGGTCACCCGGAACGCGACGGTGCCCACCCGCCTCGGAGCGACGAGCGGGAACGTCAGGGTGGCCCCCGTCCCCGGGTCGGCCGAGAAAGCCACCGGCCCGGTGGCGGCGCTGGCGAAGTCGGCCAGCAGGCTCTTCTGGGTGTCGGGGTCGAGGATCTCGAAGCGCAGCGCACCCGTCAGCTTCGCGGTCGAGGCGTTGTCGACGACGACGCGGACGGCGGCCTGGTCTCCCTCGCGAAGGAAGCGCGGCAGGTACGGGCGAACCATGAGCTCCTTGACGCTGCTCACCTGCTTCGTCGCCGAGCCGCCCCTTAGGTCGCGGGTCACCGCGTGCACCCAAACGGACCATGAGGTCACCGAATCGGGCGCGGTGAACTCGACCGACGCCGAGCCGTCCGGGCCCGTCAACAGTTGGGGCTTCCAGAATCCGGTCTCGGAGAAGTCGCTGCGCAGCTCGACGGCTGGCGCCGGTTGAGGTGCGGGACTGCCGCCGGCCCTGCCCGGCTCGCCGGCGGTTGCCTTCTCCTCGGGCGGCGGCGGCGGAACCCCGGCCCCCGGGCCACCTTCGGGACTGCCGTCCTTCATCCGCTCGGCCTGCTGCAAGCCGAGGGCACGGAACGCCATTCGCCCGCCGCCCCCTCGCCACTTGCCCCTCATGCCCAGGCCGCCGAAGGCGTTGGCGGGCCCTTCCTTCAAACGGGGGCCCTGGAGCCCCGGGTAGGGCAAGGGTTCGACGAAGTCGGCCGCCTCGAGCCACTCCGCCCAGCTCTGAACGAGGCTGGACCCCATCCACCCCGCGCCTCCCCGGCGGGAGTAGAGCCGGGCCACCGAGTCCGGCAGGTGCGGCAGGAAGGCGTCGAGCGACCGGTCGTACATGTACGCGAGCAGCTCTGCGGCGGCCACCTCGGGCCTCGCGCCACCCTTGCCCTTCACGGTGACCCGAAACGTTTCCTTGGCGCCGGGCCTGAAGTGGTCTCGAAACGAGCCCAGCTCGACCTGGAGCTCTTTGTCGTCCCACGGAACGAAGAACGGCTGCTCGAGCCGCATCAACTGGAAGTCGCGCACCGCCGTCAGCGTCACCGTGAATCCGCCTCGATCGGCGGC
>JAHFDQ010000146.1:0-1126 GCA_023248915.1 Archangiaceae bacterium
GACCTGGTCGCCCTTGTGCCGGCCGAGCAGGGCCCGGCCGATCGGCGAGTCGACGCTGATGCGGCCTCCCTTGGTGTCGGTCTCGTCGGGCCCGACGAGCTGGTAGGTGGTCCGCTTGCTGTCCTCGTCCACGAGGGTGAGGGTGGCTCCGAAGTAGACCTTCGAGATGTCGGTCTGCTCGGAAGGCACTACCACCACCGACTTGTCGAGCCGGCTCTTCAGGAAGCGAAGCCGGCGGTCTATCTCTCGGAGCCGCTTTTTCCCGTAGATGTACTCGGCGTTCTCGGACCGGTCTCCCTGGGCCGCGGCGGCGGACACCTCGGCGGTCACCTTCGGGCGTTCGACGTTGAGCAGCTTCAGGAGCTCTTGGTGCAGGCGGCCGGCCCCGTCGCGGGTGATGTACGTCTTGTGCCCGGCGGGGCTGGGTTCGGCGTCGTCCTCGTCGTCGTCTGGCATCGCGCCTTTTCTACACCGGGGCTCTGGCGAGCGGCGCTTTTGTGCTAATCCCCGCCGCGCCATGAGACCGACGCGTCTGCTTCCCCTGGGAATTTTGGCGGCCGTGTTGGGCTGCGACCAGGTCGACTACATCGAGATCAAGCCCGACAACCTCGTGCTGCGGCAGAAGAACAACGAGGTCTGGCTGCAGGGGCACGCCATGAGCCGCACCGGCGTGCACTACTCGAGGCTGACCCCCGGGTGGCGGGCGAAGGACGAGTCCGTCGCCAAGGTCGACGCCACCGGCCGGCTGACTCCGGTGAAGTCGGGCCACACCGAGATCGTCGCGACGGTCGGCAAGGTGACGGCCGAGGTGCCGGTGGACGTGCTGTTCGCCGAGAAGATCGCGGTGACGCCCCCGAGCCTGACGCTGGTCGAGGGCGGGCCGTCGGTCGAGCTGAAGGTGAAGGTCTTCGACTACCTGGGGCGCGAATTGCGCGACCGAACCCCGACGTTCCACTCGAGTGACGAGAAGGTGATGAACATGGGTCAGAACGCGGCTTTCCCGGTCGGTCCGGGAAAGACTCAGGTGATCGTCCGTGTGGAAGAACAGCAGCAGGCGGTCGAAGTCACCGTCGAACCCGAGAAGAAAGCGGGCAAGGCGAAGTAGGGTTTGCGAGTCGCTAGCTCA
>JAHFDQ010000146.1:1163-11373 GCA_023248915.1 Archangiaceae bacterium
TTTTAAGCCGAGGGTCGGGGGTTCGAGTCCCCTGCGACTCAAGGAAACAGTGAGGAAGCAACAGGTCCCCGTCGTCTAGTGGCCCAGGACGCTGGCCTTTCAAGCCGGTAACACGGGTTCGAATCCCGTCGGGGACAAGAAGTACTTACAAGCGTTGATCGCTCGCCGCTTTCGTGGTCGATCCCTTTGCCGCAGAGTTGTGCGGCGAGCGTCAGTGGGTGTCGAAGTCGTTGTAAGGGGTCCTCAGTACCACTGCCACGTACATCTCAAGCAGTGCCTGCCGAAGAGCGTCAGTTTCCTCTACAAATCGCAGGTCCATTCGGCGGACGCGTTGCTTCGCCTCCCTGAACACCGTGGCGAACGCGGGGTTCATCATCAGCGCGGCGCGGGATCCGTCGGTTGCGTAGGATGCCCTCGGTTTCCCTGCCGCCTCTCGCGCCAGCTTGAACGCGAAAACGGCCTGATTCTCTCGAGAACCGTAACTGCAGTGATTCCCCACTCTCTGCTTGAGGTTCTTGGTACGACCCACGTACATGGGCCGCGCACCTTCACTGAAGAGATAGACACCCTTCGAGGGCGCGTTCGCTGGCAACGCAGAAGGCTTCACTGCTGACATGTGGCTCAGCTTCTCGAACTTCTCGTTGAGGGCTTCAACTGCGACGAGGAACTCGGGGTGAACGTGTGGACGGCTCGCTCCGGCCGCAAGGGGAGTCGACGCGGCCTTGTCGAGGTCGGCGACGGCCTCGGGTGCGCTCTCACCGAGGACTGGCCGCGGAAGAACGTAGCTCACGACCAGCGACGCGCCATTGCCTTTCGGTGGGGACCGCAAGACTCTGTCGCCTCGAGATTCGTTCATGACGGATCGCATCGCCCCGCAGCAGCCCGTTAACCGGTGACTGCGCCCGGGATATCCGCCAACTCTGCTGTGCAGGTCGCCCGCGCGAATGGTTACTTTTCCAAGACCTGCCGCCGCGGCCTCCGCGAACACCCGCCTGAGCTCGTCCTGGAACTGGTTCGTGATGGACACGCGTCCTCCCCGGCGAAAACCCGGCGAAAGTATCTACGCGCCGTGCCAAAGCCCGCAAGCCTGACTCGTTTTTCCTCACTTCATTTTCGCGCTGTTCGCGCCGGCCGAACGCCTTGATTGCCAGCCTCGGTGATAGAGCACTCCTGGCTAGGCACCCTACGGTGGAGTCTTGCCCAACCTCCGGGGCCCTCGCCGCCGGACGCCAAACCGCATATTCTCAGACAATGGTGACTGGTCCTGCCCTCCTGGAACGAATCACGGTCAACCCGAAGATCTTCGGTGGAAAACCGATTCTCCGGGGGCGGCGTCTCGCTGTGGAACACGTTCTGGGGATGCTAGCCACCGGAGACAGCCCCGAGACCATTCTGAAGGGCTACCCCTGGCTGGAGCCCGATGACATTCGGGCTTGCCTTCTCTACGCCCGCAGGCTCGTCGGGCACGAACGGGTTGAGCCCGCGATCACTGATAACGGGACATGAAGCCACTGCTCGACGGACGCGTGCGCCTCGATCGGGTTCGAATGCCGAAGGGAACATGCTGGGTCGCCACGTCGGTCGACAGTACCCAGCCGTTCGTCGCCCGGGCACGGCTTGACACTTGCGGAAGCGGTCAGCGCAGCCGTCGCCGCAGGTAGTTCAGTAGGTCGATGCGCGTCACCAGCCCTACGAATTCGTCCCCGTCCATGACGATGGGCACCAGGCCGGCATCGAACATCGGCAGCAACTCGTGGACGGGAGTCGCGGTCGCCACGCTGCGCAGGCGCGTCGACATGACCTCTCTGACCGGGGAACGAAACCGCGATTCGTCTTCGGCCGCGGCCGCGAGGAGGTCCGACTCGTCGACGATGCCCACGATGCGGCCAGCCTCAATCACGGGAAGCTGCGAGACGTCGTACAGCTTCATCCGGCCATAGGCGACCAGCAGCGTGTCGGACGGCTGAACCGTCACCACCGCCCTCTCGGAGTGCCGCCTGGCGACCACGTCGCGCAGGTCTCCGGTCGAAGCGCGCTCGAGGAAGCCCTGATCGACCATCCAAAAGTCGTCATACATCTTGGAGAGGTACTTGTTGCCGCTGTCGCAGACCAGCGTGCACACGCGCTTCGCGGTCCCTTGCTCGCGGCAGTATTGAAGCGCGGCCGCCAGGAGCGTGCCTGACGACGAGCCGGCGAGGATGCCCACCTTGCGCAGCAACTGCCGCGCCGTCATGAGGCTCTCGCGATCGGAGATCGTGTACACGCGCCGAACCCGCGAGAGGTCGGCGATCGGCGGCACGAAGTCCTCGCCGATGCCCTCGACTGCCCACGAACCGGCCTTGCCCACCTGGCCCGTGGCCACGTAGCCGGCGAGCACCGAGCCCGCAGGGTCGGCGAGGACCATGTCGCATGCGGGAATCTCGCGGGCGAAGAAGCGCGACAGCCCCGTGAGAGTCCCTCCCGACCCGACGCCGCACACCATCGCGTCGAGCTTTCCGCCCATTTGCCGGGCGATCTCCGGGCCGGTGGTGGTTTCGTGCGCCAGGGGGTTCGCCGGATTGGCGAACTGGTTGACGAAGAATGCGCCTTCGTCCCGCGCGATGCGCTCGGCCACGTCCTGGTAGTAGTCCGGATGACCCCGCTCGACGTCGGACCGGGTCATCAACACCTGGGCGCCTAGCGCCTTCAGATGGAAGACCTTCTCCTGGCTCATCTTGTCAGGGATGACCAAGGTCAACCGGTAGCCCTTTAGGTTGGCCACCAGCGCCAGCCCGAGCCCGGTGTTGCCCGCGGTCGCCTCGACGAGGTGACGCTGGCTGGCCCCCACCTTCCCGTCGCGTTCTGCCGCTTGGATCATCGACAGACCGATACGGTCCTTGATGGAACCGCCGGGGTTCTGGTTCTCCAGCTTCAGGTAGAGCTCGCAGAGGCCGGTGTCCAGCCCCTCCACTCTCACGAGCGGCGTATTTCCGATGAGATCGAGCACGCTCAACGTCCACCTCCCCGCTTCGCACTCGAAGCGGGAGGGACTGTACCGCATGAGCTCCGAGGCGATGGTTCATGGCACCGGCAGCGGAGGGCGAGGGGCAAGTACCGCGAACGAAAGGCGGGTGGATCACCGTGGCGCCCGTGACTTGCCGGCGGTCTGGTTGTGCGGCCGGCGAAGAACGGCGCTGTTTCGCGAGTCCGGCGAGCCGACCTGTGCCGCCCACGAGCGCCGGAAGCTGGAGGATGCCGGCTGGTGGAACCGGGGCGCTGCGAAGGAGTGCGCCCCCATCCCCTACCTGCCGGATACAAGACGCCGGTGCTGCGTCACTCTCGGTCGCCAAAGCCCGCGGCGACTCGATTGGTCCTACCATCGGACCATCTCGGCCCTCGCGTTCCCGGCGCCCGCCCGCTCTTCGACAGGCCTTCTCTCCCCACCCTAGAAGTCGAACACCATCACGATCGCGTCTTCGCGCTCGTCCACGTAGTAGTTGGGCCTGATTCCCACCGCTCGGAAGCCGAAGGCCTGGTACAGGCCGATGGCCGGGTCATTGCTGCGTCGAACTTCGAGCGTCGCCTGGACGCAGCGGTGCTGCCGCCCCCTGGCCAGCGCCGCTTCCAGCAACGTCCGCCCTACCCCGCGCCTTCGGTGCTCCGGCGCTGTCGCCAGGTTGAGAATGTGCAGCTCGTCGTGGACCAGCCAGAGGATGAGGAACCCGAGCAGCTTCATCCCTCCGCGTCCGTCCGGCTCTTCGCACAACAGGACGGTCGACCATTCGTGGCCCAGCTCGCGGCGCACCAGCTCGGCCGACCAGTGGTGCGGGTGGGCCACCGATTCGATCGCCATCACCGCGTCCAAGTCGTTTGCCACCATCTTGCGCAGCCGGTAGTCGCCGCCGGCCTTCGGTTCGGTCAGCTTCCTCATCGAGGCGCCTTCGGCTCGCGGGCGAACGGGGCGATCAGCCGCACGTCGGCGCCGTGGCGCACCTGCGTAAGCTCGGCCGCCGCGAGGCTCTTCATCCGGTCGGCGACCAGCTTCTGCCTGAGCGGCCCCCGCAGCTCTTCGTAGCGAGCCGACCCCAGCGCGGCCGCCTCGCGCTCGTACGCCCGCCGCACCTCGACCTCGGACACCTGCGCCTTCAGCCGCAGCTTGCCATCTAGCACCTTCGCGGTGCGCAGCGCCCTGCGGAAGATCGCCTCCAACTGCGGACCATCGGCCTCGTGCCGCGCGAGGAACTGCTCGTAGTCCCGGGGCGCAGGGAAGCGCGCCCGGAAGGCTCGCAGCGCCGCCTCGACCTCGGCCTCGTCCAGCGGGTAGGCCTGAAGCTTGTCGGCCTCGCGCTCTTCCAGGCGCTGCCCGATCGCAAGGTCGAGCGCGTGGCGCAGCGCCGTGTCGTCGAGGGGGGCCGAGGCCGCCTGTACGCCTCCCGCCTGGACGAGAGCCACCCTCGCCTCGAGCTCGAGCTCGCTCAGGGTGATGACGCGCCCGTCCACCCACGCGACCGCCCGATCGACGACCCGGCTTGGCGGTTCGCTCACAAGCGCCAGGGCCGGCGTTCCGGCCAAACACCACGCGATTGCGACCGACGACAGCCTCAACGTGCGCGCCTCCCTCAAGAAACCACTCTATATGGCGCCCGGGCCGGTCCTGCATTCCCGGCGCTGGCGCCTATCCCCAGGCTGGTTACTTTGTTGCACCCCATCGCCGCCCGTCTGGAGTAACAGCGTTCCATGGCCGACGACTATTACCAGGTGCTCGGAGTTTCGCGCTCGGCAGGCGCCGACGAGATCAAGAAGGCCTACCGCAAGCTCGCCAAGAAGTGGCACCCCGACGTCAACCCCGGCAGCAAGCAGGCCGAGGACAAGTTCAAGCAGCTCTCGGGGGCCTTCGAGGTGCTGTCCGACCCCAAGAAGCGCCGGCTCTACGACGAGTTCGGGCCCGACGCCGAGAAGATCGGCTTCGACGACAAGAAGGCCGACGCCTACCGGGCCTACCGCGAGGCGGCGCAGTCCGGCGGGCGGTCTGGCGGCGTTCCGTTCGGCGAAGGCTTCGGCGCCGAGGGCGACTTGGGAGACCTGTTCAGCGAGCTGTTCGGCCGCAGGGGCCGGGGGGGTGCCGGCGTCGGCGGGTTCGGCGGCGACCCCTTCGGCGGCCAAGAGAGAACGGCCCGCGGGAAGGACTTGACGGCGAAGGTGCAGCTTTCGCTCGCCGAGGCGGTTCGCGGCACCGAGAGATCCCTGGCAGTGACTCGGCCCGGCCGCTGCGAGGTCTGCGACGGCGCCGGCCACACCGGGCGGGTTTCCAAGTGCCGCACCTGCGGCGGAAGCGGCCGGGCGCGGCGCAGCGTCGGGCCGTTGCAGATGATGTCCGGCGCCTGCCCCGCCTGCGAGGGCACCGGCAAGAGCGGTACTCCCTGCACGGCCTGCAGCGGCTCGGGTGTCGTCGAAGAGACAAAGCGGCTGACGGTGAAAATCCCCCCCGGGGTGCAGACCGGCTCGCAGGTGCGGCTGGGCGGCCAGGGAGCCGCGGGCGCTTCCGGCGGGCCCCCGGGAGACCTCTTCATCGAGACCGACGTCGAACCGCACCCCCTGGTTCGCCGCGAGGGGGACGACCTGCTCTTGGACCTTCCGGTGACGGTGTCGGAAGCGCTGCTCGGCGCCGAGGTGAAGGTGCCCACCTTCGCCGGGGACGTGACGCTCACCGTGCCCCCGGGCTCGCAGTCGGGCCGAAAGCTGCGCCTGAAGGGGCGCGGCGTGCCCCGGCTGAAGGCCAGCGGCACCGGCGACCTGTACTTCATCCTGCGAGTGATGGTGCCCGAGGCGACCGAGGCCGCGCGCGAGGCGGCCCGGGCGCTCGAAGCGGCGTACCGGGTAAACGTCAGGGCCGAGCTGGCCCTGTGAGGAAAGGGCGCCGGCTTCTGCTATAGACCGCCGCCTCGGAGGGCACTTGGGATTTCTCGACATCTTCGGCGGCGGCCCTGAGCCCGAGCGCGCCCTGAAGCTCAAACCGAAGATCACCCAGAAGTACGGCGACCCGGTCACCCGGCAGAAGGCGATCGCGCAGTTGGGCGAGATGAAGTGCCCCGAGGCGGTGAGCGTGCTCCTGGCCCGGTTCACCGTCACGGTCGAACCCCAGACCACCGACGCCGACGAGAAGGATCACGTCTTCGAGCTGGTGAGCGCCTTCCGCCAGGACGCGGTCGCCCCGGCGACGGACTTCCTGCGCAAGTCAGACCAGGCCAGCTCGTGGGCGCTGCGCGTTCTCGCCGCCATCCTGCCCGAGGCCGAAGTGACCGGCGTCGTGACCGATCTCCTGAAGAAGCTGGGCGCCGAGTACACCCGCAACCCCGAGAAGAAGGCGGTGCTGCTGCAGTTCCTCGAGGGCAAGGACGACCCGCGCATCGCTCCGGTGATCGTGCCCTTCGTCGAGGACATGTCCGACGACGTGAAGATCGCCGCGCTGAAGACGCTGGGGCCGCTGAAGCACGAGGCCGCGCGCGAGCCGATCTTGCGGGTGCTGACGGCCGAAGAGACCGCCAAGCGCGTGCGGACGGCCGCCCTGGCGTCATTGGCGCAGGCCGAGTTCGGCGTGCAGGGGTACCGCGAGAAGGTCGAGGCGCTGATGGCCGACCCCTTCTTCATCGACAAGTCCGGGCTCGTGAAGAAGCGGGGGTGAGGATGTCAGGCCTCCCTCTCACCGCGGGCCTGGGCATCGCCGTGGCGGCGGCGTGGGCCTGCTCGCCCCCGAAGCCGAGTCCCACCGACGCCGGAGTGGACGCGGGGCTGTCGCTGTCTCCGGTCGAGGTGTGCGACCGGATCTCGGCGGCGCGGTGCGAATTGCTCGCCCGCTGCTATCCGGCGTTTCTGCGCGAAGCCCCCGAGTCGTGCCGGGGGCTCGAACAGGCCCGGTGTCTCGACGACTACGAGGCGCTCAGGCCGTCCTTCGACGCCCAGACCGTCGAGATCGACTCTGCGCACGTGCTGGCCTGCGAAGAGCGGATGAAGAGCTCGTTCTGCACCCCCACCTTTCCGCCCGGCTACCCGGCCGTGGCCGCCCACCCCTTCTCGGACTGCGAGCTCGGGACGGGGCTGTTGAAGGGAAAGGTGCCGTCGCTGCAGATCTGCGACCGGGCGGTCGAGTGCGCCGCGGGCACGCTGTGCGTCAAGCCGGGCGGCGTCTGCAGCGGCACCTGCTCGAGCTACTCGGGCGCGAGCGAGGCTTGCGGGTTCGGCTGCGCGACGGGGCTGTACTGCGAAGACCAGGGCACTCCGACCGACCCGAGCGACGACCGCTGCACGGCGGGCAAGGGGCTGGGCAAGCCGTGCACCACCAGCGTCGAGTGCCAGGCCGATCTGCGCTGCAGCGCGGGCACTTGCAAGGCGAGAGGGTCGGCCGGCCAGGCGTGCGAGTTCGACCCCGACCGGCTCTCTCCGTGCGAGCCGGGCCTGGCCTGCGACGTGACTCCCTTCGTCGCCGGCATGCCGGGCACCTGCGTGCAACCGGTCGCCCAGGGCGAGCCCTGCTGGTTCCACTGGACGTGCCAGCCCGGGCTGGTCTGCTTCGACCTCGACTACACCGGCTTTCCGGGTGCCGCGCCGGCCCAGCCGGGCTCGTGCCAGCCGCCCGGGCCCATCGGGTCGAACTGCTTCGGGTCGCCGTATTCGACGTACGTCGGCGACCAGTGCTCGGCTGGCACCTACTGCGCTCCGGCCGTTCAGAAGTGCACTCCGGTGCCGTCGCTGGGACAGGGGTGCACCCCGTCGGCGCAGACCTGCGAAGGGCTGAAGGTCTACTGCAAGCCGTCGGGCAGCGGCGACACGGGCACCTGCGCCGGGCCGGCAAACCAGGGTGAACACTGCGCCTTCGCCATCGACGCCAACACCACCCTGTCCATTCCCTGCGCGACCGGCTGGTGCGACACGAAGACGACGCTTACGTGTCGGCCACCGAACAAGGGGCTCGGGCTGGTGTGTGCAGAAGACGGCGAGTGCCAGTCAAGCAGGTGCGCGGTGCAGCAGGACCGGAGTATGCGTTGCGCCGCTGCCTGCCAGTGACATGCCCAGCCCTCCCCACAGCGCCCGCGAGGGCAAGCAGAAGCTGACGCTCGTGCGGGACGGCCACGTCGCCGCGCCGCAGGTGGTACGCGCCCGGCCGCGCCCGGAAAGGCCGGCCACTCCGCTGCAACCCGGGCAGGTCGAAGAGGCGTTCCGCGCGCTCGCCGAGAAGATCGCCTCCGGGACCGACGGCGGAGACCCCGAGGGCGCCGCCCTGGGGGTGGTGCAGCGGCTCGCCGGCTGCCGCGCCTGCTTCGTGGTCCGGGACGACGCCGAGAAGCAACGGCTGCTGGTCTCGACGGTTCGCGGCCGGAACGACGAACGGATTACGGCCGTCGGGCACGGTGAAGGGCCCGCGGGGAGGGCCTTCAGCGCGCGCCGGGTCGAGCGCGAGCCCGGCGTCGCCGCCGCGCCGCTGGGCGCCGGCGGAACTGTGACGGGCTGCCTCGTCCTCCTCTCGCCCCGGTTCGCCGTGTCGGACGACCTGATGGCCGCGCTGGCGGCACACGTGAGCGCCGCCGGGCAGGTGGCTCGGCTGCGCGACGACGGCGCCCGGCGCACCAAGGACTTGCAGACCGCGGTGGCCGGCCTTCGCGGCCTCGAGAAGACGCGCGAGGACTTGCTCGCGAACGTCTCGCACGACCTCAAGAATCCGCTCACCGCGGTGAAGGCCTACCTCGACATGCTGTCGCGGCCGCGCATGGGCGAGCTGAACGCGCGCCAGTCCGAGGCGGTGGAAGCCTGCCGGCGCAACGTCGACCGGCTGGTGCGGATGATCAACGAGCTGTTGCTGGTGTCCCGCCTGCAGTCCGGGCGCATGGAGTTGGCCGACCGCCCGTTCGGGTTGAAGGGCGTCGCCGACGAGGCGACGCGGTCGCTGGCGGCGGTCGCGGCGCAGGCGAAGGTGAAGCTCAGGGTGGCGCCGTCGGCCGAGGTGTTCGTCCGAGGCGACCGTCCGCGCGTGCTCGAGGCGGTCTACGCGCTCGCCGAGAACGGCGTTCACCGGTGCCGCGCGAACGGGAGCGTCGAGGTTGCGATCTCGACCTCCGGGCCCGAGCTGGCCCGGCTGACGGTGCGCGACGACGGCCCGGGCATGGGCGAGAACGAGCTGAAGCACCTGTTCGACACCTTCCACCGGTCGAGCTGGCGGGGGCGCCGGTCACACGCGGGGCTCGGCCTGGCGCTCGCGGCGAAGATCGCCCACCTGCACGGCGGGCGGATAGAGGCGGAGAGCCAGAAGGGCGAGGGGTCGCGCCTGGCCATCTACCTGCCGATGTTCGCCGGGCCCCTGTCGGCGCCGACGGCCGACGCGATGCCGAGGGACGGCGGAATCCTGGTGGTCGAGGACGAACCCGACTGCCGCGACGTGCTGTGCCAGGTGCTCGAGATGGAAGGCTACCGGGTGACGGCGACCGGCAGCGCGAGCGACGCCCGCGCGCTGTTGGCCGAGGCCCGGCCCGCGGCGGTGCTGCTCGACCTGCGGCTCGCCGAGGAAGACGGCCGCGCGGTGCTGCACCACATTCGCGAGACACCGTACCTGGCCGACGTGGCGGTCTACCTGATCTCGGGAGCGCGCGACCTGGCGTCGTTGTCCGAAGGGCGCGGCATCGACCGGATCGACGGCTTCTTCGAAAAGCCGCTGCACCTGCCGAGGGTGCTGGACACCCTCGCCACGGTGGTTCGCCCCACCGGGCCGCTCGACCCGGCGGACTGATCGGGCGCACTTCCGTTTGGCCCTGTTCCGTTCAGCCCGAGCGGAGTCGAGGGCCGCCCCTCGTCTGCGCTTCGCTACGCTCGGGGAGAACGGAAGGCGGCGGAATCGACTGCCGAATCCGCGCTCTCGGGGTATATCGACCCGCCCCATGACTCTTCCGGTCTACGAGCGCTACCGACTCGCTTTCGCCACCGCCCTGGCCGCCGCGGCCGGCCTCAAGGTCGAGGACGTGCTGGCCCAGGTGAAGGCGGCCGAACCCGCGCACGGCGATCTCGCCTTCCCCACCTTCGGGCTGGCCAAGACGCTGAAGAAGAGTCCGCCCGCGATCGCTGCTTCGCTCGCGGCCGAGCTTCGCGTCGAAGGCATGCAGGTGCTCGCGGCCGGGCCTTACGTCAACGCCCGCTTCAGCCCCAGCCCGTTCGGCGACGAGGTGATTGCCTCGGCCCGGGACCAGGG
>JAHFDQ010000536.1 GCA_023248915.1 Archangiaceae bacterium
GGCCCGGAATGTCGGCGAGACCGCGTTGACGACGGCGGCGCTGAACGGGCCGTTGTTCAGGAACAGCGCGAACAGCGCGAGGAACAGCGCCAGGAAGAGCAGGGCGGGCGAGCGCGCGAACGCCGCCGCCACCATCAAGGGCGCGGCCACCATCAGCCCGAGGCCCGGCGGGCTCGAGGCCTTCTCCGAGGTGAACGCCGAGATCGACGGCGACGAGGTCGTCTACAAGCGTTACTACGACATCGGGGTGGCGGTCTCGGGAAGCCGGGGGCTGGTGGTGCCAGTCTTACGCGACGCCGACCGGCTTTCGATGGCGCAGATCGAGCGGCAGATCGCCGACTACGCGGACAAGGCGCGCACCGACCGGCTCTCCCTGGCCGATTTGCAGGGCGGCACCTTCACCATCTCGAACGGTGGCATCTCCGGCTCGATGCTCTCGACGCCCATCTCGAACCCGCCGCAGACCGGCATCCTCGGCATGCGCGATCAAGGGCCGCCCGGATCAAGGACTGCATCGAAGACCCCCGGCGGCTGCTTCTGGAGGTCTGACCAAGGGCGCTGCGTCTAGACAGGCGAAAGGCGGCTGAACTAGATAATCGGTAAGTTGCCTTCTTCCGTGGCGCCGCCTCTCCTCCTCCTGCTTTCGTTTCTGGCCGCCGCCCCGCGCGTCGTAGGCGAGCTGACCTGCCCGGCCAGCGCCGAGGTCGAGGCCCGGGTGGCCGCGCTGCTGCCCGAGGCGGAAGGGTCGCCAGGCCACCTCGTCCGGCTCGAGCACGGGCCCGCTGGAATCCGCGTGCAGATGCGCGCTGCCACCGGCGAGCTCTTGGCCGAACGGACGGTTCCCTCCGACGGGCCGTGCGAGCGCCTCGCCTCGACCATCGCGGTGGTGATCGCCGCCTGGGAGGCCGAGCTGCGCCCCGGTGAGCTGCCGATGCCGGTCCTCCCGCCGCCACCGCCGGTTCGACCTTCCGCCCCGCCGCAAAGCCGGGAGTGGACCCTGGGGGCGGGAGTCTCTCTCACCGCTGCTTCGGCCACACCCTGGGTGGTGCCGGGCATTGGGCTAGAGGCCTCGCTGGGCCCGGTGGACCGCGGCCTGGGGGCGTTGGTCGCCCTGGACGCAAGCGCACCCAGGCAACTGCCGCTGGGGTCGGGCCACGTCCGATGGCAGCGGTTCGCGTTGGCCGCCGGGCCGCGCTACCGATTGGCCGTCTCGCCCAGGCTCGAATTCCACCTCGCCGGACTCGGCGCGCTCTTGTCGGTGAGGGGAGTCGGCTACCTCGCAGATCTGGCCCAGCTGGGAGTCGACCTCGGAGTCGGGGGCGGAGCGCGCCTGGCGTTTGCCCAAGGTCCGCTCGCTCCGTGGATGAAGCTCGAGGCGAGGGGGTGGCTTCGGCGCCAGGAGGCCCAGGTGACCGGCGTCGAGGGGCAGGTGGTGCTTCCCAACCTCGAGCTGATGCTCACCGCGGGGGTTTCCGTAGGCTGGATGTAAGGTTTGGCGCGTTCCCCAGCCCAGAAGCCATTGCTCTTGACGAACTTGACCCAACCCCTGCGAGCTCCGGTGGACGAAAGCGCCAGCCCTCCGCTCACGGTGGATGAGGCATTTCGGCTTCATGGCGCGGCGGTGACGCGCTGGGCGCTGCGGCTGGGCGGGCCGAGCCTCGACCTAGACGACACCGTGCAGGAGGTCTTCCTGAGAGTGCAAAAGGACCTGTCCGGATTCCGGGGCGAGGCCCAGCTCACCACCTGGCTCTACCGCATCACCCAGAACGTCGTCGGCGCGCGCCGCCGCAAGGAACGGTACCGGCGCTGGCTGGGGGGCACGGCCAGCGAAGTCGCCGGCCACCTGCCGGCGACGACGCTGACTCCGGTCGACGAGCTCGAACGGCGCCAGGCGGGCGAACGCCTCTATCGCGTCCTCGATCGGATGAGCGAGAAGTACCGCACGGTCTTCATCCTCTTCGAGCTGGAGCGCCTGAGCGGCGAAGAGATTTCTCAAGTGACGGGCGCGAAGGTCGAGACCGTCTGGGTGTGGCTGCACCGGGCGCGGGCCCAATTCCAGAAGGAAGTTGCGCGGCTGCAAGCCGAGGAGCCCCTCTGATGCGGATCGAACCCATTCGCACCCGCCTGGCCGACGAGGCGCCGAGCGATCCCGACCGGGCGGCAGCCGCGGCGCTGCTTCGCCTGGGAGACCCGGCCGCCCACCTGCACCCCGCGGTCGTCGCGCGAATCGGGGCTCGGCTCGGCTCGGGCGGCGGCGGTCGGCGCGGCCTGTCTCGACGGTTGAGACTGGTGTTTGCGGCGGCGGCGCTCTTGGCGGTCCCCGCTGCCATGGCGGCGATCGGTCGGTTCGTCCCCGCGATCTTCCGGTGGGCCGAGGCGCCCGTGGAGAAAAAGACCGCTCTGCGTCCAGCGGCGGTACCGACGACAGTCGAGCCCCAGAAGGCACCGCTGCCGGTGACGCCGCTGGCCCTCGAACCGTCAAGGCCACTTCCGCCCATGAAGCCGAAGGGTCCGAGGCGGGCAGAGCGCGCGGTGGTGGCGGTGGAACCCGAGGCCAGCCCCCCGGCCGCAGTCGACCCCGTCGAAGCCGAATCATCGGGCCCCTCCGAAGAGGCGCGCCTGGTCGGCGCCGCGCTCGACCAGGCGCGACGGCAGGGGAACCCCGCCCAGGCCCTCTCCACGCTCGACGAGTATCAACGGCGCTTCCCGACGGGGCTCTTGGAGAACGAGGCGGCCCTCGCGCGGGTCGACGCCTACCTGGCGCTGGGACGCAAAGAGGAGGCGCTGGCAGCGCTCGAGGTGCTGAACGCCAAGGCCTTCGCCGGCGTACCCCGAAGTGAAGAGATGAGGCTCGTGCGCGCCGAGCTCCTGGCGGCGCTGGGCCGGTGCCAGGAGGCAGTGGAGGTCTTCGAGGCGGTCCTCGTCGATTCGCGCCAAACGCCGCTCGCGGAACGGGCGTTGTTCGGGAAGGGCTCCTGCCGGGCCGCGCTGGGAGACCCAGCGGGGAGCCGCGCGACCTTCGAGCGCTATCTTCAGCAGTTCCCGGCCGGCCGCTTCGCCGACCGCGTGCGAAAGGCACTGGAAGGGCTGCTGTAAGGTTTGGGTGGGTCGCAGACCAAGCAGGGCACTCAAGACAAGTTCCCTGGAGCCAACCCCATGAGTCGAACCCTCGCCCTCTTCCTTTCTGCCTCCTGTGCCGCGACGGGCTGCACTGGTCTGTACAACGTCGGGACCGACCCGGCCCTGGGCCAGCAGCCTCAGGTGGTCGCGGACGGGGGCGATGCCGGATCGCCAAGCGATGCCGGAGCCTTCGATGCCGGCCCGGCCGATGCGGGGACGCTAGGTCTGCCCTGTGTCGCCCAGTGCGATGGGACGGACGACTGCGAGCCCGGTCAACGTTGCCCGGACAGCTGTTTCACCTGCCCGTGCCCGGGCACCTGCATCGCCGAGGTGGTGGTGGTCGACGGCGGGGCGGCGCCAGGCACCACCGAATGCGGGGTGCTCTGCTCCGAAGGCCAGTTCTGCCTGCGGCGATACGGGGGGATCGACGGTGGCCCCGGGCTCTACCCCGTCTCGTGCGTGGTGCTACCTCCCAACTGCAACGCAAACCCAACCTGCTCGACCTGCCCGGGGGCGGATACCCTGTGCGGCCCGACCTCCTGTCGCCAGATCACCGTCGGGACCGATGGGGGCAACTACGTCGACTGCTGGGGCGCTTGAGGCGCAGCCGGCGGAGTCAGCAGTCCGCCGCTTGGAGTCCGCCGGACCGCTCCTGCGAATGCAGTCCTCGCAATGCGGTGGATCGTCCACTACCGTGTCGGCAACCAACGACACGAACTTGCTTTGGACAACCACTCGCCTTGAGGTCGCACCCATGAGGTTTCTCTTCGTCGGAGTCGTCTGTTGATCGGGATAGGGGCTGACGGGTTCGTCCCGTCAGTCCCCTCCCACACCACCGGACGTACGGGTCCGTATCCGGCGGTTCGGTCGGTTGAGGTTAGCGGCTGACAAGCCTCGGGACTCCTATGCGGTCGAAGTACTTGTTTGACAGAGCGGTTTGGAGTGCAACGTGTCCGGCCGTCCTCCACCAGCGTTTGCAGTGGGCCGCGACCTGCGCGGCGTGGCGCTTCGAGAGACCTCGGGCGCGTAGCTCGCGGAAGACCTTG
>JAHFDQ010000147.1 GCA_023248915.1 Archangiaceae bacterium
GTCGTCCAGGCGCAGGCCTCTTTGGGCCTTCCGTCGCCCGTCGCCTCTCTCACCACCGTGGGGCTGACGACGAGTCAGCCGGCGACTGGCAGCTTCTGGTTGACGCCTTCCTGCACCGGCGCACCGGTTACCAGCGTCACCATTGCCGCGGCGGCCACCGACACTCCCGCCTTCTATTACCGGGACTCCGTCAGCCCGGGTGCCACCGTGACGGCCGCCGACGTCGCCGCGCTGTTGGCTCCGGACAGCCAGGGGGTAACCATTAACCCCGGCGCCCTCGACAACTTCCTGGTGACGTCCAGCCCGGGCCTGGTGCCGGCGGCCGGCGGCTCCAGCACCATTACCGCCACCGCCCGGGACGCCAGCGGCAACACTGTCGCCACCTTCACCGGCGCCGTCGGCTTCTCGGTGGGCGCCGGGGCGTCACTCGGGGCTGCCTCGGTGGCGGCGGTGGCCGGAGTCGCCTCCACTTCACTCGCCTCGGACACTCCCGGCAGCTACGCCGTCACCGCCAGCGCGGGCGCGGCCGCTGGCACCTCCGGCGTCGCCGTCACCGCCGACACGCTGGTATTCACCAGCCCTCCGTTGACGCTGCCGGTTGGGGAGTGCGGCGCCGTCACCGTGCAGCTTCAGAATGGAGGAGTTCCGCTGGCGCCGGTTTCGACGGTGACAGTCAACCTCGCCAGCACCCTGTCCGGCGCCTTCTTCAGCGACGCTGCGTGTACCGCCTCGGCCAGCACGGCGGCGCTGGGGCCTGGCGGAGACTCGGCCACCTTCTATTTCCGGGACGGGGTGGCGGAAAGTCCGCTGGTGAGTGTCTCCAGCACTCCTTCGGGCGCCGCCGCCTTCACCCAGGTGGAGACTTTCACCGCGGCGGCGGACGCCGGCTGTGCCTCGCCGGTGCGGGTAGTGCACGACGCCAACGTCACCGCGGCGGTGGGAGTGCAGTACCAGCTCAACGCCACCGGCCAGGTGGGCGTCACCGGCGGGGAGGGCGCCGTCAGCTTCTCCGCCTGCGCCGCTTCGCCCGTCACCGGCTTCAAAGTCGACTCCGCCACCGGGTTGGTGGCGTGGACTCCCGCTTTGGCCGGCGCGGTGAGTCTGTGCGTGAAGGCGTCGGACTCGTGCGGCGCCGACAGCTACTCCTTCGACGTGGACGTGGCCGCGGCGCCTCCGGGGCCGCCGGTGGCCCGAATTACCGCCATCCCCGCCGTGGCCAGCATCTCCGAGCTCGTCTCCTACAGCGGCGCCACCAGCACCGCTTCCGTGGGGGCCACCCTCGTGTCGTACCAGTGGGCCTTCGGAGACGGGGCCCTGGGCACCGGTGTCAACCTGTCGCACTCGTACGCCCTGTCCGGCGGCTACACCGTGCACCTCACCGTGACGGACAACTTCGGCGGCCAGGCCTCGACGTCCGTCGGAGTGGTGGTGGGAGACGCGGAGTGTCCCAACCCGCCGACGGTGGGAATACTCGCCGACTCCCTCCATGGGTTGGACTCCCTCACCGTCGCCTTCGACTGCGACTGCAGCACCGTGGCGGCGAGGGCGTGGGACTTCGGCGACGGCACGGGCACCTCGGAAGCCGCGCCCTCGCACAGCTTCGGCCCGGGGCGGTACCGGGTGTCGCTGTGGGGCGTGGACGGCAATGGCTGCGTCGGGTTTGACAAGGTGGAGGTGGTGGTGGACGCGCCGCCCTACTACCCGCCCATCTGCCGCGCGTCGGCAGAGCCCACCGCGGGCCGGGTGCCCCTGCCCGTCACCTTCACCGCGGCCTACGTCGACCCCAACCCCGACGGCGTCATCACCCAGGCGGCGTGGACGTTCGAGAATGACGGCAGCACCAGCACGCTGCCGGTGGTGCGGCAAACCTTCGACACGCCGGCGACGTACCGGGCGACGCTGAGAGTCGAGAACAACTACGGCCTGACGTGCACGGACAGGGTGGACGTGGTGGTGCAGACGGCCTCGGGGGAAACGCCTCCGCAAATATTCACCGTGCCGTCGAAGGCAGCCGTCTGCCGGGCGGCGTACCACTACGCGAAGGAATTGGAGGACAGGCCCCTGGCCCGAGGCACGCGGCCGGTGCACTGGTACTCCGGGGTGGGCAGCCCGCGGACGCTGGCGGTGGACGGCGCGACGGGGCAGGTGCAGTGGACGCCGTCGGACGCGGGAGTCGAACGAGTCAACCTCATCGCCAGCAATCCGGCCGGCACGGCGGGGCAAAGCTACGAAGTCAGCGTCACCTGCGACGAGCCTGACTCGACGAAGCGCGGCTGCGGGTGCGGCAGCGCGGGCGAAGGCCTCGCCGGGCTGGCGCTGGCCGCGCTCGCCGTGCTTGGGCGCCGGCCCGGAAGGCGCTCGCGCGCGAGCGGAACGTCCTAGCGTGGAAGCGGATTTGCCGGGACGACCCGCCACCGGTCACCGAGGTTTCGGTGCGGACGCCCCGGCGCGCTTTTCCTGGCGCGAAGGGTCGGGAAAGCGGAAGCAGCCCATGCCGAGGCGCACGAGGAGGCGGCCGCGAACGGGCTCTTGTCCCGGATGCTGGGCCTGGTCATCGGGTACGGCTGACGCCCGTCACGCTGAAGCCGCGCCCGAAGTCCGGGTTCGGCGCAGTCCGGCTCAGCGTCCGTCGAGGAGTGCGCCGCTCAGGCTCAGGGCTGCGCGAGGGCGTCCAAGGCAGCGACCCGCTCGGCGCACGCGATCTTGGCCTTGACGTACTTATCCTTGCCCCCCGAGTTTGCTACTGCGCTGTCGTACATCGGCAGCGCATCGCGGTGCTGCCCCAGTGCGTCGAGCATCGCAGCCAGGTTGTACATGGTGGCGCTGTCTTTCGGATGGGCCGCGAGATACTCCTTGAGGTGCTCAACGGCTCCGGCGAGGTTGCCCCCCTTCGCCATGTCGAGCATCGGGCGTTGGACCTCTTCTTCCCCGTCGGTGTCGACCGCGTCGATCTGGCTCGCGGGGGTGATTTCCGCGAGGAACTGGCCGACAGCGTTATCACCCGCCATCTCGGTGGCCTTGTCCTTCTCGCCACCCTGCTTGGGAATCTCGGAGGTGCCGACGAATTCCTTCTCGGCCAGGAAGGTCCTTCCCTGGCTGTTGAAGGCGGTGACCGACAAGACCGCCTTGCCGTTAATCACCTTGACGGTCTCGTCCACCTTTTCGTTGTAGGTCTCAGTGGCTTGGTAGGGCCTGCCCTTGTCGTCCTTTTTGGTGACGGTGCGCGTCCGGGTGACGATTTTCTGTTCCACCTTGTCGTCGCTGTCGGCGCCCCAGTCCAACACGTCCATGCGCACGAAGATCTCGTCCGCGCCTTGCGGCGTCTTCGCGCCCGCCACTTCGACCTTTCGACCGGCGACCTTCACGGTCACGCCTTCCTCGGTGCGATCAGTTGGCTGGAAGCTGCCCTGTGAGCGGGTTTGCTTCAGAAACGAGTTGATGAGGAACTCGCGAGCGCTGCGCCGGCCTTCGCTCTGGACGACGCTGAGGCGCTTGGTGCTGCCGCCCAGGTGAATCGGCGCCGGCTTGGTCCAGGTCACCCGGACCTGCGGAGCCCTGTAGCAGCCGACCGTCAGCGCGGCCAACGCGAGAATCCCAACGACAGAGTTGCTCCGAAGCTGCAATACGCGATTCCTTGTCAACATACGCAATCTCCTTGAGTTGTCCAGCGATCCGCCACCAACGTCCACTCCCCAGCGGTCCGGGTGCTGCGGTATACACCAGGAGGTCTGAGACTGGAACGAATCGTGCCTGGGCTCCTCATAGATCAGGGGTCGCCGGTGCCGCCGAACTTCCTTGGAAACAGTCCACGCGCGCTCATCAACGGCTCCTTGAACGAATGGGCCTCCGACTGCCGGAACGCTTGCGCGTATCGCGTGCCGCAGCCTGAAATGCAGTGCCAACCAGGCGCCGCAAGCGCCGAGAAGGACTCGATTGGGCGGGCTGAACTGCGGAAGTTGTGTCTTGCGCCTGGCTCAGCGCCGGCCGCGGCGCCGCCGGAGCAGGGCGGCCAGGGGAAGCGCTGAGGACGCACCCACGCCGGTTTCCGAACAGCCGCAGGAGAGGGCGTGGTAGCTGATGCTCGGGGCGCCAGAGTAAGGGAGACCGCCGCCGTCCGAGGTGCCACCGTCCGGAGAGCCGCCGTCCTGGATGGGCCCTGCGTCCGCCATGGTCCCGGCGTCCCCCGAGCCACCCGCGTCGCCGGGAAGCCCCGCGTCCGGCGGAAGCCCCGCGTCCCCCGCCGCGCCGGCGTCGGTGCTCTGGTCGGCGCCAATGTCCCATGGCTGTCCCGCAGGTCTGGCGTCGCCTTCGAAGTCGGGCGACGCCACCAGGTTTGGGTCTTCGGTGAGGTCCAGCCCCTTCCCGATGGCCGCGACGTCCGTCCAAGCGAGGTGAAAGTCGCCCGCTCCTGAGTCCACGAAGCGGATGACGGACTTGGTCACTGCTCGGGTTGGGCCCGGAGCGGTGTCGTCCTCGGAGAGGTTTCCGTCCGAGCCGGCGTCGAAGGAACCCTCGTAGTTTGTCCCGGGGCCGGCGACGAGGTTGTTCTTCGCCAGCAGTGTCCCCTTGTAGCTGGCGATGCCTCGGGTCGTGGCGTCGCCGGTGTGGGTGTAGACGGTGTTGTTGTAGACGTAGGCGACATCCTGCGGGTCGGCACCGAAGTCGATGGCGCTCGAACCGGGCGTGCCGAAGCCGTAGATGACGTTGTTCCAGACCCGGAACGTGGAGTGCTGACCGGCGTTCGACGCCGAGTTGAGGGCCAGGCCGTGGATTCCGTTGCCGGTGGTGCCCAACCACCGGATGAGGGTGTTCGAGACTTGCACTTCGCCGGGGTCCAGGTGTGTCGCGTCCACCACCGCCACGTTGTAGTTGGTGGTCAGGGGGTGCTCGAGCTGAAGGCCGTCGAGGCGGGTTTGCCGTGCGGCGATCTTCAAGGTCCACCGCGGATTGTCTGAAAGGAGCATGCGGAAGCGGGTGTCTCTCCACCTGCCGTCGTGGCGTTGGCTTTGGTTGCACTCGGCCGCGGTGTCCACGGGCGTGTAGACCCGGACGTAGTTGTCGGGTCCGGTGGTCCAGCCCTCGCCGATGGTCGCCTCCTTCGTGTCCGGGCCGGAGTCGTAGTAGCAGGGGACGTTGACGACGTATCCGCTGGCGACAAGGTCCTTGGTGGCGATCCGGTCTGCGATGGAGGTGCCCGAGGAGGTGGAGAACGCGTCGGCGAGGGACGCGTAGGCGTGGGTGATGGAGTTCACCGTCACCGGGCCGAGATTGGAAGGGGCGTCTCCGGAGGAGGTCACCACCCTCCAGGTGCTCGAGTTGATCATGGACACGAGGTAGGCCTTCTTGTTGTCGCCGTCGTAGTCCACCACGTCGCCCACGCCGAGATTCGGCTGGGTCTGGGGGACGGTGAACTTGGCCACTCCCCCATCCAGCGAGACCTCTGCAACCCCAGTCAGGTGGTTCGCCGTGTTCTGGCCGACGGAGAAGTAGACCGGCCTCGCCGTGACAAGCTGCCCCAGGCCGACGAAGTCCGAGGGATTGCTCTGGTTCGCGTACTCGGTGGCCATCCAGCCGGCGCTTCTCGAGACCGCCGCGACGCGGGCCTCGTCGATGACTGCCGGAGAGGCGACTTCTCCCCCGGCCCCGCCCAGGGTGAAGACGCCCGCAGACGCCAGGGAGGTCGGGAACTTGTCACCGTTGAACCTCTTGAATTTGGGTTCCCCGTCGACGTAGATGCCCGACGCGCCGGCGTCGCTGGACGACCACGTTCCCGCCAGGTAGTGCCAGCCCGCGTCGGACACCGCGCCGATAGGGCTATCGGCCCGGTTGCAGTTGTTGTCCAGGATGCCGAGTTGGACAAAGTCCTCCAAGTCGACACGAAGGAAGAACCCGTCGCCGCAATTGCCGTTCGCCTTGCCCAGGAGCGGGTTGTCCCTCGACAGATCGTAGACCCTGACCCAGGCGCTCAATGTCAGGGCCGTGAATGAGGAGAGCTGCAGGCCCCCGCCCGCGTCGATGACGCCCCCGTCAAAGCTGACCGCCGAGCCGATTCTTCCGGGTCCGCCGAAGGCGACGCCCGGGGTGGCGGTTCCCCACGACGCGCCCGTGGTCGAATCGGCTACGGGGCTGGCCGACTCGTCCAGGTGCCAGACGGCGCGGAAGCCCGAGCTCCAGACGTCGCCGCGCTGCTCCTGCGAGGTGGTGATCGCCGAGTTGCCGAAGTGGAGGACGACCGTCGTGTCAACCGCGTTGGACAGCATCGGGACCTTCACCCAGGCGATCAGCTCGCCCGTCGTGGGATCGTACCGCTCCACCTCGTGGCTCAGTACGCCGCCCGCGGGCGAGGTGAACACGATGTCGTACCCGCGGTCGCTCTCCACGCCGCCACCATGGGTCGTGTCGCGGAGTTTCTGGAGGAATGGGGAAGGCGCCACCAGCAGAGGGAAGTCAATGAGCGACTCGGTCGATGACACCTTGGAGCTGGCGACCGTGACCGGCAGATGGTACCGCCAACCCGCCATGCCTCCGCCAGCCAGCGCCGAACCCGGCAGCGCCGCTCCGGCGGCCAGCGACAGCGCGGCCATCCGCCGCGCCCAAACGGAGAGGCCTTCAGGAGAGCCGCGGCGCAATTGCGCGTGCTACAGCCGAGTCAGGGCCGACGAGCCGAAATCGCAGTTGACCGTGCCACACCCGGTGCAGGCGTTCGAGAACCCCGCGTCCAGGTCGCAAACACCGCAAGCCTGGGTTGAGTAGCCGCCGTACAAGGTGTTGCCGACGCAGGAGAAGGACTGGGTGCTGGTTCGCGAGGGGCAGCCCGGGTTGTTGTGGTTGGACACGTGGGACCAGGTGCCGTTGGAGTAGGAGAGGTCCGAGGTGGTCTGGGAGTAGAAGAAGCAGCCCCCGTCGCTGTCGAGGTTGGGGCCGGAGACGCTGCTCACCACCAAGCCCCCGTCCGGCAGGTTGGCTATCCACACCGTAGCCTGGGCGGTGCCGCAAGAGCCGGCAGAGTAGGTGGAGGACTGCCAGGTGCCCAGCGGGCACGGGAGGCTGGAGGGAGTGGACGACAGGACTGTCCCCGAGCTGCCGGAGGGCAGCGACGCCACGGCCATGCCCTGCGCCAGGTCCACCGTCACCGCGCCGAAGTCGGTGGACGACGCGAGCGATACAGTCTGGCTGCGGGCGCCACCGCCGTCTGCCGAAGCGGTGAAGTACAGCGTGGCAACTGGGCTGTCGGACAAGTCCAGGATAAAGCAACCGAAAGGCACGCCACCGGCAGTGAACGAGAAGCTGACCTGGCCGGACCCGTTCGAAACGCCTCCCCCGGCGACCGGGGGCGTGCCGAACGTCACGCAGTTGAGCTTGTAGCCCGACAGACGCACTCCAGGGACCCGCAGCGAGATTGGCCCCGCCTCGAGAACGGCGCTCACCGTGATGGGCGCCCCCGAGGCGCCGCCGCCACCGCCGCCGCCGCCGCCACCACCGCCGCCGCCGCCGTCAGGCCCCGGAGTCGGGCCCGGAGGTGCACTGCAAGAGACCAGGTACAGCGCGCCGACGAGGAGCGACGAGATCAGTGTCCGGTTCAACGTCATGGGTGACCCCCCAGTCGAATCCAAGCCGCCGCCTCGACGGGTGTCAAGATTGAGCTGCGCCGGGTATTGTAGCCCAGCGATTCTGACCGGCTAGCTGTTCAGCGATTCTGTCCGCCCCTCCGGGCCCGGGGGAGGGGATCAAGATGGCCGGGTGAGGCGGTAGTTCGTCGCCGCGTCCCGGGTGCGGCGACCGGAGTTCGGCCTGTTCAGGCCACCCACTCGAGTTGGGGTGGCGCTTGCGGCCTGGACGGCGGCTCGAGGTGCTCCTGAATTTCGCGCACCACCTTCACTTCGGTGTTGAAGGCAAGCACCCTTCGACGGACTCAGGACCGGCGTTGCGGCTGGCGCTCGTCGCCCTGAAGTCAGGCCCGCGGCTCGGCGCGGACTTCTACGGCGTCGCACCTGCTGTGCCAGCCAGGCTGCCGCCAGCACCCAGAGGGGACTCTTGGGGCTGGGCACGGCGTGGGAACAGCCGGACGCGGGCGCGGGCCCCTCCAGAGTTGCCGCGGGGAGGGAGAGAGGCTTGGCGTAGCAGAAGCCGGCGCCTCCGGGCAGCGCGCTCCGGCAAAGCGCCGAAGGAGGGCAGGGACGGTTGTCCCGGCAGGACAGCCGGCACTGAAGCGGCTCACCGGCGCAGGTCGAGCCCCCGATGCAGAAGGTGGTTTCCGGAGTACACGGCTGCCCAGGGCTTGCCTCGGGAAGCACAGGGTACTGGCAGATCCCGGACGTGCACTTCATGCCTGGAGGGCACTCCTTCTGGGAGCACTTTTGCGTGCAGTAGGCGGCAGGGCGCTGGACGCTGGCAAGACACAGCCGTTCCAAGCATTGGAGTCCAGAGTCGCAGTCCGCGCCCACCGCCCTACAGTCTGGGTCGGGTACCGGGCACGGGTTTTCCGAGCAGACTCCGTTGGTCGCGCAGTCGGCCGGGCAGTCCGGGTCCCAGCTCGCGACCGGGCAACTCGCGCTGCAGACGCCGTCGGCGTCGCAGGCCGGGTTTTCCTTCTCTTCCATCCACTGGTCGATGAAGCCGGCGTGAATGTCCACGCGCGTGTCTCCGCCCAAGAGGCACGGCTTCTCGGCTACCCACGTGTAGGAGTGAACGCCGGCAACCCGTTCGATCGCGCCATCCTGGATGAGCGACGGGCCACCCGAGTCGCCGTAGCAGAAGCCCTTGGCCACCTCGTCGCCCAGTTCGAAGATCAGGCCGTCCACATTTCTTACGGTCAAGTCCACGGTGCGCTTCACGCCGGCGATTCCTTGTTCGTCCAGGCCGTACCCCACCACCCGAATGGGGGCCCCGGCTCGATCGGTGAGGCTGGCGCGGTTGATGGCGAGCGGGGTCACGGCGGGTTCGCCGGCCAGCTTCACCAGGCCGATGTCGTGGCTTGTCCCGTCCCAGACGGGGTGCACCCGGATTTCCGCCACGGCGTATGCGGGGGCGGGAAGGTTCGCGTAGACGCCGTTGACCGCCCACAGAGACTGGGCGTTGGCCGACTCGAGGCAGTGCGCGGCCGTCAGGAGCGTGCGGCGCCCGATCAGCGTCGCGGTGCAGAAGCCATAGTAGTCCCGGAGCTGGAAGACCGCGGGGTCACCCGTGCTCGTCGTGCCCCCCAGGATTGGGCTGCGCTCTACCGCCCCGGTCGTGTCCGGCGTCGCAGGGGAGGGGCGGCCGCAACCCATTGCCGCGAGCGCCAAGGAGATCGCCGCGGTGCAGCCCCGAAGCCGCCGAGCCGTCCGCCGCCGCGCGCCGACTCGAGTGGGGGGCCGGGCTCGAGCCCCGGAGTGTGACGGCAGTGACGTCCGCGGGTGGCCCATGGGTCGGCTCAGAGCGTCAGCCAGTACAGGCCTCTGTCTCCAGGTGCCTTGGCACAAGCCCTGAAGGTGTAGGCGCCACTGGACGCGGGTGTGAGGGCCATGGTCGCCGCCTGGTGGTTGATGACCTCGAGCGTCCCCAGCACCTTCTTGCCGTCCAGGTCGAAGACCTGCACCGCGATGGTGAGGGAAGAGTCGGCGGCGAGGGCGACGGTGGCGCTCTTGCCGCCTTCGACCTTGAGCTGGAAGTAGTCGTCGTCGTCCGGGTACTGCACTGCGCCGCGGACCGTCGACCCGGGCATGAAGCGCGGGGAGGCCTCCGCCTGGTTGGGGAAATCGTCGGGCCCCAGGTCGCGCATCGCGACCGAGTAGGTCACCGGCTGGGTTCCCGAGGCACGGACGTAGCTCCCCGCGGGAGCGACGAATCGAAAAGCGGCGGATGCGAGCCCTCGGTGGTCAGCAGCCAGGAGCGTCACTCCGTCTTTCAGGAATGCATCGAGCAACACCGGCGCCGAGGCCGAGACGGCCAGCTCGACGACCGAATCGGGCGCGCTCGCGATAAGCAGCCAGTCCTCGTCTCCCGCGGGCGCAAGCGTACGGCCCTGCAGGGCGCCGTCCGCGAGGATTTCCCTGGCCAGCGGGGGGCACTCGTCCGGCTCGAAGCTGTCCTGGCCGGCGCCCTGGTGCTGGCGCGCGCACTCCCAGACCGGGTGGTCAGCGCACCCGCCGTCGGTCGGCGGGTAGCCGGGATCGCACAGGCACACGTACCGTGAACCCTCGTCGGCGCAGACGGTCCGATGGGGAGCGGTGCATGGGTGGCCCTCGCAGGAGGTGGACGAGACGCAGCCTGAATTCTGCTCGACGAAGCCCGCGGCGCAACGGCACACCGCGAAGTCGCCAGCCACCACGCACTCCGTCCCCGGACCTGAGCAAGGGTATGGAGTGCAGGGGTCGTCGGGCTGCGCCGCGCAGCTCGACAACAGCAGCGGGGCAAGGGCCCAGACCGCGCGCATGAAGCCACCTTCAGGTGCTACGGCGATTTGCCGGCAGGCTAGCATCTGGCGCCATCGCCGACAAACGCAGCGGTCACGGACAATTCATGGACAAGGCCGCCGAGATCACGCTGGTCGCGAGAATCCACTCGTTGAAGCAGGCGGGGGATGCGAGCGCCGTGGGAGAACTGCGCGACCTCCTCGACCACCCGAGCGGCGCCGTGAGCATGAGCGCGCTCCCGGCTCTGGAGACGATCGGCGGGCCCGCGGCAGCGGAGGCGCTGCGCGCGGCGTTGCATCACGAAGACGGGAGAATGCGGGCTGTGGCAGTCTGCGCTCTCGCGAAGGTCGCCGGCCCGGAGAGTGTCGACGATCTCGTCGCCGTTCCCGGAGACGAGAACCACTCCGTCTGGTGGCAAACGGCACGACGGCAAGTACATCGGCGGCGAGGTCGAGAAGACCTACGTCCCCGTGGACTGCTCGCGTCTGAGGCGCCTCGCAGCGGACGAGCTCGACCGTCGCGCCAAGCAGTGACCGATCTGTTCCGGTCGTCATGCTGTGCCGCGCGCGGGCGGCCCAGTACGCCCTAGCCGCGCTCGAAGAGCGTTGACCGGCACCGCTGGCTCGTAAAGGAGTGCCAACGGAGACTGATGGGTCCCGTGGGCGCGAACCTCCGCAGGGAGCCAGGCCGAATCCCCGGGACCTTCTTGTCCTCCGCAGCCGAACTCCGACTGCCCCAGGCCCTCGGACCGAGAGCCAATGTCCTTCCATTCCGCAACGATGCCGCCCGGAATGTCACGGCGGCGATGCTACGCACCGGACCCGAACCGGCGCTCTAGAGCGCCGAACAGGTTACCGCATCCAGCGCGTTACGCCGCACGGCTGATCCGACGGGCGATGGTCTCGAGGTTCTGGATTGCGCAGAGCCGTCGGAGGTCGAAGGTGTTCTTGCG
>JAHFDQ010000148.1 GCA_023248915.1 Archangiaceae bacterium
ACGAGGAAGTGGTTGAGCGCCCCGGGGTTCACCGGGAAGGCGTTGGACGTGCCCGCCTGGGCGCCTCCGCTGGTTCGGGTCGCGGTGAGGGTGAAAGTCCCGGTGTTCGAGATTGTCACGCTGGCCGAGGTCAACACCCCCGCGGTGAAGGCGGCCGTGGTGCCCCCGCCGGCCGAGAGCGTGCCCGTGCTGGTGAGGTTCACCGTCCCGGTGAAGCCGGTCACGGTGCCGTTGCTGGCATCTCGGGCGGTAATCTTGATGGTGAAGGGGGTGCCAGCCGCCTGGGGCCCGAGGTTCCCCCCGCCTGCCGCTTCAACGAGGAAGTTGTTCACGGGGTCCAGCCTGACCACGTTCACCCCCGTGACGAACATGGAGTCCGCCCCGTTGGTCCAGGTGTGCGTCGTCGTCCCCGTGCCAGGGCCGACGTCCCATATCGAATAGCCGGTGCAGCAATACTCGACGGACTGGTTCGTCGTGGGCGAGGCAGTTTGTCCGGTGGCGGTAGTCGTCGTGAGGTCGCCCGGCATGCTCGTGATCGTCAGGGAAAGCGGCGAGGTGCCGGACGCGTTGTTTCCACCGTTGAACGGAGTCGTCGGGTCGACGCCGGTGAAAGACAAGGCGTTCATCGCCCAGAGCTGCGCGGTGGTCCACGAGCACGCGACGGTCTGCGTGCCGGTGAGACTGGTTGCCTTCCCGAGCGAGACGGTCTTGAGCCCGTTCGAGCCCGGGACGATTGTCAGGGGTTCGCCGCCGACCGTGCAGGTCAGGCCGGTGGTGTCCGTGTCGCCGCTGAAGGCCAGGAGCACGGCGCGATTCGCGGCCGACCCGAGGGTGATTGAAAAACTCCCGCTGGTCCCGAAGCCACCGGCCCCGGTGCCCTTGTTGTCGTAGACCACTCCCCCGGTATCCTCGACTCCAACCGTGAAGAAGCCAGCTGGGAACTGCTGGTTGTTGTACTCCGTCGCAATCCAGCCGGCGGAACGGGGGGCATTGGACACTCTGACTTCGTCGATGGTGCCTTTGAAGTAGTCGGTGGGTCCGTTCGCAGCACCGATATAGGTGAAGCCAGACGCCCCGCTGAAGTCCATGGCGCGAACGGACGCGCCCGCGCTGACGCCGTCCTTGTACAACGAGGTCGACGAGCTCGGATTGTCATAGGTCGCGACGACATAGTGCCAGCCGTTCAGGTACGGCGGCCCAGTGTCCAGCTCGACCCCATTGCCCCCGCTTTCTAGCAGCGCCAACCAGTTTTGGAATGAGTTATTGTCGAACGCGAAGCCCCCGCCTCCACCGCCGTTTCCGAGCATTCGCCGCTGAAGGCTCCCGTCATCGGTCTTGTAAATCCAGCACGACAGGGTCAGTGAGGTCAGTCCAATCTTACTGACGAACGAACAGTATTGACTGGTCCCATTCAAAGACATGCCGGCGTTGATTTGGCCGGCCGCCGCCGTCGGGGCGCCCTGCAGATTGCATTGATTGGCATTGAGGGTCGAGTCGGCTCCGCTGAGGCCGGCTGCGTCATTCAGGTGCCACACGCCCTTGTAGTTGGCGTCCCAGACTCCCGTGACGCCGTTGGAAGTGACGTTGCCCTGGAAGGTGGTGACGGCGGAGTTGCCGTAATACAGGTAGATGACAGAGGTCGATGCCAGAGACGGCACCCGCACCCAGGCGGTGAGCTCGCCCGTGGTGGGGTTGTAGCTCTCGACCGCGTCGCCGAGCAGGGTGGTGCCGTCGATGTCGGTGAAGATGATGTCGTCGCCCTGGGCGTCCGTGACCTTGCCGCCGTTCGCGGTGGTCTTCAGGTCGGGCAACGTCGTGGAAATCAACACCGGAAAATTGGTGTGCGGGCCGCCGGAAACCTGGGCGTCGGTGATGTCGATGACGCGGCGGGAGGAATAACCATTGCCGAAGGCCGCCGAGGCATCACGGACCGGGCAGACCAACGCGAGCAACGCGAGCAGGCTGGGCCCCACCGGGCCCCTCATCGAAGACGTCAGCGCCACGGCGTCACGCCCCCCGGACGCTGACCCGGGGCCCCGAGCTGATTTCGGCGGCGGACAGGTTGAAGCCCTGGGTCGCGAGATGCGCAATCGCCTCGTCGGTGCTCTTGAAAATCTTCCATTCCTTGGACGAGACGACGGCGACCGTCCACGCCATCATCCTCGGCACCGGCCGGGGTATCGCGCAGACCACCTGAACCACCCGGGGGCCGAGCTCGGCGTCGAGGCCCATGAACGCCTTGGCGTAGCCGGCCGTGGCGTGCGCCATCTCGGACGCGTCGTGAAACAGCAAGAGGGAAGCGCCGTCGGCGCCGACCCGGGCTCGAATCTCATTGCACAGCGACACCCCGTCCTCGGGTTCGCCGGTCGGGGGATGTCTGACTATCGCCAATCGCGTGTCGGCCATCGGTGCTCCTCCGGGCAGGCAGCATCGCGCCTTCCCGCGTGTCAGTCGATGGCCAACGCTTGACCGTGGAGTGACCGGCGCGTAGAAGGGCCCCGCCTTCGGGTGCCCGCGTTGGGCACTCAAGAGGGAAGCCGGTGTGAATCCGGCGCGGTTCCGCCACTGTAACCGGGCGGCCCCAAGTCGGGGCGTAAGGGACTTCCGTCAGTCGCCACTCCGCGCGGTCGGGCGGGGGAAGGTGGGAAGCCCCATCGGGCCGGCGCGTCGTGCGCCGGTTCGGGTCCGGAAGCCAGGAAACCTGCCCGAGGGTGCGGTTGCCTTCTCTCTTCGACGAAGAGAGCGGAAGGCGGGCATGGCGAAGCGGCGGTCTCAGCTCCTCGCAATCGGCCTTGCCCTGGCCTGTGGCCTTCCGGCCGCGGCTTCCGACAAGGCGGTCGAGCTGCCTCCGGTGCTGGTGCCGCTGCCCGCCGACGAACCCATCGCCGCCGCCCCCAGCCGCCGCGACCCTTCGGGCGCGCTCTCGGTGGTCGAGGCGGAAGAGCACCGGGGCGAGGCCAAGGACACCGCCGAGCTGCTCGCCGCCGCGCCCGGCGTCGTGCTGCAAGATCTGGGCGGAATGGGGCAGTCCAAGAGCCTGTCGGTGCGCGGGGCGTCGTCGAACGGCGTGCTGGTGCTGCTCGACGGCGTGCCGCTGAACGGCGCCGGAGGCAGCGTGGACCTGGCACGAATTCCCGCCGCGGTCATCGACCGGCTCGAGGTGCTGCGCGGCGGCGCGGGCGCGCGCTACGGCAGCGGAGGACTGGGCGGCGCCGTCAACGTCGTCACCCGGAAGGCCGAGGCGGGGGCGCGCGTCTTCGGCGAGTGGACGCAAGGCTCGGCTACCACCTCGCTCGGCGAAGTCGGAGCCGCCGGCGACGTCGCGGGCGGTCGCGGGCTGCTGCTGCTGCACGGGGGGCGCAGCGACGGCCGGTTCACCTACCGCTTCGACCCCCAGCCCGCGCTCGCCGGCAACCCCTGGGAAACGCGCATGCGCGAGAACAACGCCGCGATGCAGGGCGGGGCGCTGTTGGCGCTTCACGGGGCCTTGCCTTACTCCCTCGTCGCCGACGCCACCGCCGAAGCCTCGGCCGAGTCGCGCGGCCTGGCGGGCACCGTCCAGAACCCTTCCACCGACGCCCACCAGACGAGCAGCCTGGGCTCGGTGGGGCTGCGGCTGACGCGGGCGCACGAGGGCGGCGGCGCGGAAGGGCACCTCTGGGCGCGGCGCGACCAGCTCGACCTGTCGGGCGGTTCGTTCGGCCCGGGCTTCCGCCAGCTCGAGCTCTCGGGCGGCGGCGAGCTCGAGCTCGAGCAATTCCTGGCGGGCAGTCACCGCCTCTCGGTGTCGGCGAGCGTCGCGGGCGAGGCGCTGACCGAGCCCACCGGCCGAAACCCGGGCTGGGCGCGCGCTTCCGCCATGGCTTCGGACGAGCTGCTCTTGTTCCAGGGCGCGCTGTCGCTGCAGCCGTCGTTCCGGTTCGACCAGACCGGGCCCTTCACCGGCCTGTCGCCGAAGCTGGGCGCGACCGTGACGCTGCCGGCCGGCTTCGAGGTGCGCGCCAACGCAGGGCAAGCGCACCGGGCGCCTTCCTTCCTCGAGCTGTACGTGCAGCAAGGTTTCCTGCTGCCGAACGACGGCCTCAGGCCCGAGCGCGCCCTCACCGCGGACGCCGCGCTCGCCCACCGCACGCGCGTAACCTTCGTCCAGGTGGGCGGCTTCGTCAGCCGCTACGAAGACCTCATCTCGTACGAGTACTACCCGCCCTCGCTGGCCCGGCCCTACAACTTCGCCGCGGCGCAGGTGGCCGGCCTCGAGGCCGAGGGCGAGGCGCACCCCCGCCCCTGGCTGTCCGCTTCGGCCAGCTACACCTTCCTCTCGTCGCAGAACCTGCGGGACGACCCGCGCTACTACTTGAAGGACTTGCCGTACCGGCCCCGGCACAAGGTCGCCGCCCGCATCGCGGCCGGCCCTTCCTGGGCCCGCGCGCACGCCGAGCTGCTCGCCCAATCCGAGCAGTTCCGCAACCGCACCGAGACGCTGGTGCTGCCCGCCCGGGCCTTCGTGAACCTGGGCGTCTCGAGCGAGCTCTTGGCCGCGCCCCGGCTGACCGCGTCGCTCGAGGTGAAGAACCTGCTCGACGCCTCGAGCGAAGACCTGTCCGGCTACCCGTTGCCGGGCCGCAGCGCCTACCTGACTCTGGCCGCGTCGTGGGACGTCGGCCGACCGTGAAGCCCCAAGAAAAAAGGAAACTCGCCCCATGACGCAACGTTCAGCTCTTCGCCTGGTCTCGTCCCTTGCCCCGCTCGCCGCGGCCCTCCTCCTCGCGGGCTGTCCCCCGACCGGAGTCGTCTGCACCGAAGGGTTGACCAACTGCGGCGGTGAGTGCGTCGACCTGAGGAGCGACCGGGCCAACTGCAGCACCTGCGCCAACCGCTGCCAGGTGCGCCAAGTGTGCCACGCCAGCCAGTGCCAGTGCCAGGCCGGCGCGGTGGCCTGCAGTTCGGAGTGCGTCGTGGTCGCCAGCGACGCGCGCCACTGCGGCGCGTGCGGCCACGCCTGCGCGTCGACCGAGGTGTGCGAGCAGGGCGTGTGCAAGGACTCGTGCCGGCTGCCCGGGGTTGCGAAGTGCGGGCAGTCGTGCGTCAACATCAACCTCGACGTCTCCCACTGCGGTTCGTGCGACAACGTCTGCGAGAACTCACAGAGCTGCCACCGGGGCTATTGCTCCTATGACGTCGTGGCCGCGTGCATGACCAACGGCCAGGTCACCGGCGTGCAGGCCGACAGCGAGCTGAAGGGCCCGAACGAAGCGCTGGGCGCGGGGCCGGCGGCGCTGGCGACTGTCGAGGACGTGCTCTTGGTGGCCGACGGCATCGACAACCGGATGTTGCAGGCGCGGCTTCCCTCGTCGGGCGGCCACGCGTTCGCCCAATTCCCGGGGTCGACCCCGCTCGGTACGGTGCCGAACCAGGTCCTGGTCGAGTCGCCCTTCGTCTACGTGGTGAACGCCAGCACGGGGACGCTGCAGGTGCTCCAGCTCGAGGCGGGCCCCGGCGACGCCGGCACCGACGCGGGCAGCTTCGTGCCGCTCGACGGGGGCAGGTACCCGCAAGGGCTGCGACTGGCCACCGTGGGAGAGCTCGCCTTTGGGGCCAACACCTATCCCGAGGGCGTGGCGCGCCTCGGCGGCTTCCTCTACGTGCCGCTGTACGGGGGCTTCGGGGCGACCGCCGCGGCGGCGGGGCAGAAGGTGGTGAAGGTGGACGTGTCGAACCCGGCCGCGCCGACGGTGGCCGACACCCACGACTTGAGCACGCTCGACCTCGAACCGTTCGACGGGGGCACGCCGGTGGCCCGCCCCTTCGCCATCGCGGCGCACCAGGGCGCGGTGTACGTGGCGCTCAACAACCTCAACCCTGACACCTACCTCGTGGAAGGACCGGGGTTGCTCGCGCGCATCGACCCGGCCACGGGCGCCGTGACGACGGTCGGCCTGGGAACGGACTGTTTGAACCCCATCTGGCTCGTGTCCGACGGGACGCTCCTGTACGTCAGCTGCCAGGGCAGCGCGCAGTACGACACCAACTACGCTCTGTTGTCGGTCGAGAAGACGGGCGTCGTCGCGCTGAAGGACGACGTACCGGTCTCGACCTGGCAAGCGGCCTGCGGCGCCAACGTCGACGGCGGCTGCCTGCCCATCTTCGCCAGCCGGCTGGCGGTGGCGCAGGGCCGGGTCTACGTGGGCGACCAGAACGGTGGCCGGCTCTTCGTGCTCGAGAACAACGCCGGAGTCCTCTCCGAGCGGCGCGGCTACCTCGCGCCTGACGGCAGCGGCCCCATCCAGGCGTGCGCGGTGAGGGCGACGCTCGGCTACTCGAACGTGAGCGACGTCATCGCGGTGCCGTGACGGAAGAGCGCGCCAAATCCGGTTCAGCCGGGGCGAGCGAATTCCGTCCTGCCCGAGCGGGCGACCTCCGTTCAGCCCGAGCGGAGTCGAGGGCATTCCCTCAACTCCGTCCTGCCCGAGCGGGCGGGTTCCGTTCAGCCCGGTCGAGGGCGTCCCCGTGGCTCACCGTCTTCGCTCGGCATCGCGCCCGGCTCCGCCAGCCGCTGGCCCTCCTTGCGGCGCTCGCGGCGGCAGCCCCGGCCTCCGCCCTCGACGTTCCGTCCTACCTCGGTCCAAAACCGAAGAGCCCGGTACGGCGCGTGGTGACGCTGGCCCCATCGCTCACCGAGACCGTGCTGGCGCTCGGGGCCGGAGACCGGCTGGTGGGCGTCTCTCGCTTCGACGAGCTGCCCGAGGTGGCGGCGCTGCCCCGTGTCGGCGGCTTCATCGACCCGAGCATCGAGGCGGTGGTGGCGCTGGCCCCGGACCTGGTGTTGGTGCAGCCGGCGCCGGGGAACAAGCAGCCCGTCGAGAAGATGGCCGACCTCGGCGTGCCGGTGCTGGCGGTGCCGATGCACTCGCTCGCGTCCACCGTTGCGGCGATTCGAGAGGTGGGGCGGGCGCTGGGGCTCAGTCCGCGCGCCGAGGCGCTGGTGAAGGAAATCGAGACGGCCCGCGCAAACATTCGGGCCCAGGCCCGCGGCCGGCGCCCCTTGCGGGTGCTGTTCGTGGTGGGCTTCGAACCGTTGGTGGTGGCCGGAACCCGCTCGTTCGCCGCCGAGCTGCTCTCGGACTGTGGCGCGACGAACGCCGCCGAAGGGACGACGGCGGCCTTCAGCGTCTACTCGGTCGAGAGCGCGGTGCGCAGCCGGCCGGACGTCGTGCTCGACGCCGCCAACGTCTCGGCCGGCCGCGAGAAGATTGAGAGCCTGCCCGGCCTGCGCGAGGCCCGCTGGGTCAAGGTGTCGTCGGAAGACCTGCTCCACCCCGGGCCAAAGCTGGCGACCGGCATGGCCGAGCTCTTCCGGCTGCTTTACCCCGGAGACGCCGGCCGGTGACCGGCCCCCGCTTCACTCCCGGGCGGGCGCTGGTCGTGCTCACGGCGCTGGGGGCGTTGACGGCGGCCGCCTTCCTCGTCGCGGTGTCGTTCGGCGAGCAGCCGGTGTCGCTGGCGCGGGCGGTGGCGGGCCAAGGCAGCGACGCGGTCATCTTCTGGTCGTTGCGGCTGCCGCGGGCCAGCTTGGCGGCCATCGTGGGGGCGGCGCTGGCGGTTTCGGGCTGCGCGCTCCAGGCGCTCTTGCGCAACCCGCTGGCCGACCCGTTCGTGCTGGGGGTGTCGGGCGGTGCGGCGCTGGGAGCGACGACGGCCCTGGCGCTGGGCCTGGGCACGCTGGGAGCGGCCTCGACCGCGCCCTGGCTGGCCGGGCTGGGCCGCATCTCGGGCCCGTCGGCGTTCGCGCTGGTAGGGGCGGTGGGAGCAACCGGCCTGGTGTTCACCCTCGGCCGCGCCGCGGGGAAGAGCTCGCCCCACGCCACCTTGCTCTCGGGCGTCATCTTCAATGCTTTCGCCCTGGCCGCCATCACCTTCCTGAAGACGCTGGCCTCGCCCGACAAGCTGGGCGAAATCCTCTACTGGCTGGCGGGGGCGCTCGGGTACGAGCGCGGCTGGACGCTGGTGGGCGCGGCGCTCTTCCAGGTCGCGGCCATCGGGGCGATGTGGGCGCTGTCGGGGAAGTTGAACCTCTTGTCGCTGGGCGACGACGAGGCGGCGGCGTTGGGCGTGGCGGTCGAGCGCACCCGGCTGGCGCTGCTCTTGCTGGCGTCGTTCTCGGTTGCGGCGGCGGTGGCGCTGTCGGGGCTGGTGGGCTTCGTCGGCCTCATCGTCCCGCACGTGCTGCGGCTGTGGTTGGGGCCCGACCAGAGGCTGTTGGTGCCGGCGAGCGCGCTCGGGGGAGCGGCCTTCCTGCTCTTGTCGGACTTGGCTGCGCGCCTGCTGTTCAACGTCTTTCACGCCGAGCCGCCGGTGGGCGCCATCACCGCGGTGCTGGGCGGGCCGTTCTTCTTGCTGCTCTTGTACCGCCGGGAACACCAGGCCCACCCGTTCGCCTGAGCGTGTCGGTCAGCTCGACGGGAGCCCGCGCCACCTTCCCAGCGACGGCAGCCCGGAGTCCATTCCGACTTGAACCTCGGAGACCGTCCGATGGAGAACAAGCATTAATTTCAACAACATACGAACATTGACATCATGACGCCAATTGCATCATCATGATGGCATGGTGCGCACGCAGATTCAGCTTGAAGACGACCAGCTCGACCAGCTCAAGCGAAGGGCCGAGCAGGAGGGAACTTCGCTGGCAGAAGCCGTTCGCAGGGCGATCGCCCAATTCCTGCGCAAGGGAGTCGCGGCGCCGAGGGACGAGCGCAAGCTCCGCGCCCTCGAGGCCGCCGGCCGGTTCGGTTCGGGCAGGAGCGACGTGTCGGCGGCGCACGACGACCATCTCGCCGATGCCTTCCGCTGATGCGTGTCTTTGTCGACACCTCTGCCCTCTACGCCATCCTCGACCGGGACGACGCGAACCATTCCCGGGCAAAGGCCGAGCTGAAGGACCTGCTCGACGCCGATGCAGTCCTCTTCACGACGAACTACGCGCTGGTCGAGACCTTCGCGCTGGCGCAGCGCCGCCTGGGCATCGAGGCGCTGCGCTTGTTCACGGAAGCTCTGCTGCCGATGTTCGAGGTCTACTGGGTCAGCGTGGCCGAGCACGGCAACGCGCTCGCGAGCGTCTTGACCGCGAACCGCCGCGAGCTTTCCTTCGTGGACTGCGTGAGCTTCCAGGTGATGCGCGACCTCGAGCTGCGCGCGGCCTTCGCGTTCGACGCCCATTTCTCCGAGCAGGGCTTCGAGCTTCGCCCCTGAACGGTCTGGAGAGCCTGGCGCACCTCGTGCAGCACGGTGGACTCGGGCTCGCGCCGGACGTAGCAGCCCGGGAGCGGCCGTGTCGCCGCTCCCTCGGTGCGCTCGTACGCCTGCGCCGTCCGCCTCGCCACCACGCCCTCCCCCCGGCAAGACGGTAGCCGACGACGCTGACGGAAGATGGCGCCCCGCTTTCAGTACTTCGCTTCCCGCGGCATACGGCGGCCGGTGGTGGACTCCACTCCATCGTCCTTGCGGCTCGCTGGCCGGGCTGGGCCGCATCTCGGGCCCGAGCCGCCGATGGGCGTCATCACTGCGGTGCTGGGCGGGCCGTTCTTCCTGCTGCTCTTGTACTGGCGGGAACACCAGGCCCACCCGCTCGCCTGAGCGCGTCGGTCAGCTCGGCAGGCCCCGCGCGGTCAGGCAGGTCTTGGCGTAGAGGGTTCGAAAGACGTTGCCGGGGTCGGTTCGGGCCTTTACGAGCTCGTAGTTGCCTTTGTTCCACGTCTTCCAGAAGTCCTCTTCCGAGTAGAAGTTGGTGGCGATGAGAGTCTTGATTCCTCCCAGCCCGAGCAGCTTGTCTTCCATCACCTTGTGGTAGTTCTTCGGGCCGCGCTGCTTCATGCCGTAGATGGCGAGGTCGAGGAACAGCTCGTCCTTCAGGCCCCGGAAGATTCGGTCCGAGAGCCACTCGTAGTCGCGGACGCGGCGGTAAGGCACGCACCACAGCGGGAAGAACTGGAACTCGTCCCGGTACCACTCGAAGAACTCGTCCACCTTCGAGAAGGGAATGAAGACGTCGAGGATGATGGTCGGCTTGTCGGCGCTCAACAGCCAGCGCAGCTTCTCGCCGAGCCGAAGCAACTGCGACGACCCGATGAATTTGCCGAGGAAGAACCGGCCCACCGCCGTTCGCGGGAAGACGTGGGTGACCCCCCGGTCGTAGCGGAAGAAGTAGTCGGGCGTCCTCAGGTAGTCCTCAGCCCGTTCCCGGGTGCTCTGGTAGTAGACCTTCACCCAGTCGTAACGGCTGGTGTACGGGGCCGAGTCGACGAAGCGGCCGGTCGAGAGCACGTACTCCGACGCCGAGTGGATGATGCCGTCCATGAAGTCGACGTCCCGCTCTTGAAAGTGGCGCCAGATGGCCGCCTTGAAGCTGCCGAGCGAGCCGTGCTTCTGGTAGCTCACCTTCACGAACGGCAGCGCCGGCACGAGCTTGAACTTCAGCCGGGTGATGATGCCGAGGGTGCCGAAGGCGCCGTGCACCATCTGGAAGACGAGGCGGTGCTCGTTCTCGGGGGTACAGGTGAGGACCTCGCCCCGGCCTGAGACCACCTCGTACTCGAGGCAGGTGTCGTGGAACCCGCCGTGCTTGAAGGACATCGACTCGATTGAACACCCGGCGACGGCTCCACCGACGGTGATGCCCGTGAGCTCGGGGACGATGATGGGGACCAGGCCGTGCCTCATCGTCGCGGCGACCAGGTCGACGAAGGTGACGCCCGACTCGGCGACGCAGGTGCGCTTCGCCACGTCGAGCTCGAGGATTTCGTTCAGGTCGCTGATGTCGAGCTTCTCGTCCGAGTACTTCAGGTCGCGCGCCTTGGGCACCGAGTGCGAGACCGCCCGCTTCTTGAGCACGAGCGGGCGGGTGCTCTGGCGTTCGGCCAGTTGCCGGGAAATTCGCGCGACCTTCTGCGCGTGCCGGCAGGCACAGGCTTCGGGCCCGTCCACTTCGGCTCCTATCAGCCGCCGCCGAGCTCGGCCGCCCGCGATGAAATCCATGATCGTCAATGGTGCGAGCCCCCGCGTGAATCTTGTGGCCGACCGCCACGCGACTCAACTCCGGCGCGCTCGGGAAGTCCTATTCAGGCACCTGCCCGATTCAGTTAACTGCCGTGCACTGGATGTGTTCGGAAAGGCTCGCGGTCGAGTGCGCCTGGCGCTCGCTCGACTGTCGACCGCTTATCCGAGCGCAAGGGACTGCCCTTTTTCGTGTCACCGCCCTCCGAGGCCGCTACTTGGGTGGCGGCCAATCAAGGCCAGGGATAAGGGAGGCAAAGTCATGGCGACCAACGTGAAGCAGCAGGCCAGG
>JAHFDQ010000537.1 GCA_023248915.1 Archangiaceae bacterium
AGAGGATGGCGATCTTGTCGTTCTCTTTCACCAGACCCATGGCGATGCCGGCGACCGGTTCCTTGATGGGTACGCCCGCGTCCATCAGCGACAGGGTGCCGCCGCAGACCGACGCCATCGACGAGGAGCCGTTCGACTCGAGGATGTCCGAGACGATGCGCACGGTGTAGGGGAAGGCTTCGCTCTTCGGCAGCATGTTGCGCAGCGCCCGCTCTGCCAGGGCGCCGTGGCCGATCTCGCGGCGGCCCGGCCCGCGCATCGGCTTCGCTTCGTTCACCGAGTACGGGGGGAAGTTGTAGTGGAGCATGAACTTCTTGAACACCTGGCCGGACAAGAGCTCGAGGCGCTGCTCGTCGTCGGCGGTGCCGAGGGTCGTCACCACCAGCGCCTGCGTCTCGCCGCGGGTAAACACGGCCGACCCGTGGGTGCGGGGCAAGGCTCCCACCTCACAAGTGATCTGCCGGACCTCGTCATTGCGACGGCCGCCGATGCGCTTGCCGCTGACGGTGAGGTCGCGCATGTGCTCGTACTTCAGGTCTTCGTAGACGGCCTTGGCGGCCTTCTCGACGCTGGCGGTGTACTTCTCGCCCTGCTCGGTCTTCAAGGCGGCCAGCACGGCCTTCTTGCCCTTGGAAAGCGCGTCGTACCGGGGCGCCTTCTCCTTCAACTGGTACCCGGCCTTGATGGCGTCCCACCCGAGCTGGCGGACCTTGGCCTGCAGCGCCGCGTCGACGGGCGCGGGCTTCTCGAACTCGCGAACCTTCTTGCCCAGCTCGCGGCGCATGGCGTCCTGCATGTCGAGAATCGGCTGCACCGACTTGTGGCCGAACTCCAGCGCTTCGACCATGGCGGCTTCGGTCACCTCTTCGGCGCCGCCTTCGACCATCACCACCGCCTCACGCGAGCAGGCGATGATGATGTCCATGTCGGACAGCGCGCGCTGAGCGGCGGTGGGGTTGGCGATCAGTTTCCCCTCGACCCGGCCGACGCGGACGCCGGCGATGGGGCCGTTGAACGGAATGTCCGAGCACCAGAGCGCCGCCGAGGCGCCGGTGATGGCGTGGATGTCGCCTTCGTTCTGCTGGTCGGAAGAGATGACGCTGGCGACGATCTGGGTCTCGTACGGGTAGCCGTCGGGGAACAGCGGGCGGCACGAGCGGTCGACGATGCGCGAGGTCAGCGTCTCCTTCTCGGTGAGGCGGCCTTCGCGCTTGAAGTAGCTGCCGGGAATGCGGCCCGCAGCATAGAGCTTCTCCTGGTACTCGACCGTCAGCGGCAAGAAGTCGACGTCCTTCTTGTCGCGCAGCGACACCGCCGCCACCAGCAGCATCGTGTCGCCGTACTGGAGAACCACCGAACCGTCGGCCTGCTTCGCCAACCGGCCGGTCTCGATGGACAGCTCCTTCTCGCCTACCTTCACGCTCTTCTTCAGCAACATGGTTCGTTCTCTTCCTGTGAAATGAAGCTCGGCCCAGGCCCCCGTATGGGGCCGGACCGGCGGCTTCGGGTTTCGGGGTCCGTCGGGGGTTCGAAGGGAAGCGGTGGAGCTCTGGTTCCCTGATCGCCCCCGCCGAGTCGCCTCGGCGGCATCGAACAGAAAGCCAAAATTCGACCGCGTCCCTCTTCCGCCCTTCCTTTCCCCTCTGTGAACTACCTACTTCCTGATTCCCAGCCCTTCGATGAGCTTCTTGTACCGGCCCGGGTCCTTGTCGCGCAGGTAGTCGAGTTGCCGGCGGCGCTGGCCGACCAGCTTCAACAGGCCCCGGCGCGAGTGATGGTCCTTCTTGTGAGTCTTGAAGTGCTCGGTGAGGTACGCGATCCGCTCGCTCAACAGCGCGACCTGAACCTCGGGAGACCCGGTGTCCTTGTCGTGGACCTTGAACTGCTTGACGAGAGCGGCCTTCCGCTCGGGATGCACTGACATACCGACTTCCTTCGCCCGCTCCGTGGGGGATCTACCGAGCGCCGCCGTCCGTGGAGGGGTACAGGCGGGGTCGCCCTACAACTGAAGGCGCGCTTATAGGCAGCCGTCCGCGGTCTGGTCAACCCACGCGCAACGCAAGCGTCCCAAGCTCGCCCTCAGCGCCGGGTCGGTCTCGGGACGGGGAGCGGAGCCCCCTGGCACGACGCCGCCAGGTAAATCACCTGCCCCTCGCGCAGCGGGCCACGGCGCTGCGCCAACTCTTCAGTCGCCTGCTCGGACTGGAAGATGTTGAGGTGCTGTCGAACGGGCCGGCGTTCGGAAGGCAGGTGGGCGGTCAGCTTCGGGTACAGCAGCACCAGCGTCTGCACCACGTCGGCCACGTCGGCGGTAGGGGGCACCCCGAGCTCGACCCGGAACCGGCCCTCGACCGCGGCCCTGAGCGACTCGGGCATCATGACCTGGACGTTCATCGCCCGGCCCCCCTACGCGAGGACGCGGCGGTACTTCAGCCGGCCCCGCTCGGCCGCCGCGACGGCCAACAGCCGGCCGTCCGGGCCGACCACCCGCACCAGGGGAGCCGCCAGCGCCGTCTCGAGCGGCACACCATGCGCCACCCGCTCGGCCTCGGCCGAAGACACCCGCACCTCCGGCAGTTCAGCCAAGGCCAGGCTAGCCGGCACCAACCGCCGCTCGACCTCGGCCAGCCCCTCTGGCCCCGCACCGACTACCGCCGCCAGCCGGTCGAGCGTCATCGCCTGGGCCAGGCTGAAAGGCCCGCTGGCGGTCCGGCGCAGCGATTTCAGGTGGGCGGTCGAGCCGAGGGCCCGCCCCAGGTCGGCCGCAAGCGCCCGGACGAAGAACCCCTTCGAGCACCGCACCGACAGCGCCACCTCGGTGGCGGAGAAGTCGCGAAGCGTCAGCGAATACACGGTGACTTTGCGCGGCGCCCGTTCGACCGATTCGCCTGCGCGGGCGCGCTCATACAGCCTGCGGCCAGCCACCTTGACCGCCGAGTACATGGGCGGCACCTGCAGCACCTCGCCCCGAAACCCTTCCAGCGCCGCCTCGAGCATCGCCGAATCGAGGGGCGGCACCGAAGATTCGGCCACGGTGGCGCCAGCGGCGTCGAGAGTGTCGGTCTCGCGCCCCAGGCACACCACCGCGTCGTAGCCCTTGTCGCCCTCGGTGACGTATCCGGCGATCTTGGTGGCCTCTCCGAGGCAGACCGGCAGCACCCCGGTGGCGAGCGGGTCGAGCGTGCCGGTGTGGCCCGCCTTCGAGGCCCCGGTCAGCGACCGCACTCGGCGCACCACGTCGAACGACGTCGGCCCGGCCGGCTTGTCGATGACCAAGACGCCGTCCACCGGCTACCAACCTTCCTTCTGCTTCACCTCTTTGAGCAGCCGGTCGATCTTGTCGCCCTCGGTCAGGGACTCGTCGAACGAGAAGTAGATCTCCGGCGACACCCGCAGCTTCACCCGGGCCGTCACCTCACGCCGCACGAAACCCTTGGCCGCGTCGAGGCCCTCGGCTGTGTCCTTGCGCTGCTCGGCGGTGCCGATCATCGAATAGAAGACTTTCGCCACCCTCAGGTCAGGCGACACCTTCACCCCGGTCAACGTGATGAAGCCGATGCGCGGGTCGCGCAACAGCCCCCGAGCGAGCACCTCGGCGAGGGCCGCCTGAATCTCCTGGCCCACCCGCTCGATGCGCGTCTTGCCGCTCATTCCTTCTCCCATTCGCGGCGGTTGCGCAGGCTCCGCGCCTTGGCTCGCGCCTCTTCCAGGGACAACTGCCGAGGCGTCTTCGCCTTTCCCTCGCGGGCTTCCTTGGCGATGGCCACCGGCTTGCTCTCGTGGCGGCTTTCCCACTCACCCAGCCCCTCGGCCTCGGCGAGCGACCTCTGCCCGGTGGGAATCTCGAGCGGGCCCGCCTCTTCGCGGCCGGCGCTCGAATAGTAGCTGTCGCCGAAAGCCATCACCTCGAGCTCGCGGGCGACCATCGGCGCGGCGTAGAGGTCGTCGACGAACTGGATGATCTTCTCCATCTGCTCGGTGACGTGGGCGCGCTCGTTGCTCACCACCGCCAGGGCGATGGTGGCCCGCTGCCAAAGGTCGTGGTCGTCCACCTCGGCGACCGAGACGTTGAAGCGGGCCTTCACCCGGTCGGTGACCCGGCGCAGCACCTGCCGCTTCGCCTTCAGCGACCCGGAAGCGGGAATCTCG
>JAHFDQ010000149.1 GCA_023248915.1 Archangiaceae bacterium
ACCAGGGCGTCGGCAGCACCGCGTCGCTGCGGTCTTGAAACCAGCGCAGCGCCTCGTGCGAAGAACCGTTCCCCCGCACCTGCATGTCGGGCGTGCCCAGGAGCCCCTGGTGAATCGACACGCCGAGGATGACGAGCGCCGTCAGCGTCCACCCCACCACGCCCACCTGAATCAGCTTGAAGCCGAAGTCCGCTGTCACCGCCGCGCCCTTCGCCTGGCGCCATCCCAGAACGAGCAGCCAGCCGGCGACGACGGCCGCCGCTTCGATGGGCACCTGCGACAGCCCCACCATCAAGAGCACCCACTGCCAGCCCGCGAGCGGCGTGAGCCTTACCCGCCCGAGGCCGACCGCGACCAGCGCCAGCACGACGAGCAGAGCCCAGACAAGCACCTTGGGCCCCAGCCGCGGGCCGCCGGTGAACAAGAGCCAGCGGTCCGCCGCCACCGTGATGTGAGTCTCGGCGTTGACGCTGGGAGCCCCCAGGTCCACCGCCGGAGCGGCGAAGTCGAGCGAGATGCCCCGGCTCTGCCGCCAGGCCAACCGCACCGTCTGCGCCCCGGGCGCGAGCGGCAGCGTCACCTTCAGCTTGTCCTGGCGGATGGGCTGAACCGTCCCGTTGATGGCCACCGATTGCAGCACCGCGTCCTCGGGGAGGGTGAGCACGTGCTGCGCCCCGCGCGACGAGCGCAGCCCCAGCGTCAGCGTCAGGTCGGTGGCGCGAAGCCCCGGCGCCACTTCCAACAGCGAGTGGTCCACCGTCAGCGTCTGGCCGGGGATGCCGGCGGGGCGGCTCACCTCGACGGTGGCTTCCTCGCCCGGCCACGGCCGCCACTCGGGCAGCCGCGCGCCCTGCTCGTTGTGCTGGTGCACCACCGGAATGCCCGAGAGCGCCACGTGCCAGATGGGGCCGACGTCGAGCCGCCACACCTCGGTCCACGACAGCGCCTTGGGCGCGGCGAGCTTCACCGGCGAGCGCTGTTCGAGCACCGACCGCCACACCACCTCGGAAGCCTGCGGCGCCATGTTGACCAGCGCCTTGCCCCCCACCACCCGGACGTCGGCGGTGGTCACCGACTCGCCGGGCAAGAGCGGCACCTCGAGCACCACCGCGTTGCCGAGCGGGCTGACCCGCACCACCTTGGTCTCGGCCTGCCAGTTCAACCCGATGGCCAGCGTGCGCTCGACCCGGACGAAGGAAGGCAGCGCCCCCGCCTGCAGCGCGGCGCCGTCGCCCGCCTTCTCGGTCCGCTTGCGCGTGAGCTGCAGGTTGTCGTCGGCGAGCCCGTCTTCGTGCAGCCCCTCGAGCGTCCAGCCCTCGGTCTTCGCCTCGACCCGGTGGGGTTTCAACGGCAGAGGAAGCTGCACCGTCTCGCGCGCGGGCAAGGGGCCCTCGAGCGACACCTGATGGCTGCCCGGCGGCAGCTCGAGCCAGAGCTGCCCGTCGCCGGTGCGCACCAGCCCCTTCGCCGGCTGGCCGTCGAGCAACACCTGGGCGGGCACGAAGGTGGCCGCGCTCCCGGGCAGCGGCACCGCGGTCGCGACTGCGGCGGACAGCTCGATCCGCGCCGTGAGCGCCTTGGCGGTCACCTCGAGCGCCATGCGCGGGCTCGACGCGCACGAGGGGCTGCACTCGGGCTTGCGCAACAACCGGTCGCGCAGGGCGTCGAGCACCGCTTGGTCCGGAACGTCGTCGGCGCGCGCCTCGGGGGGCCAGCCGAGCACGGCGAACAGCGCGAGCAGCGCCGCTGCCGGGGGGGCGAACCGCGCCTTCAGCCCCTTGGGCCAGAAGCCTCCGGGGAACTTGGCCAGGGTGAGGAAGAGCGCCGCGAGCAGCGCCGCGCGCAGGAAGGCGAGCACCCGGTTGGCCATGGGCGGCACGAGGTAGAGGTGCAGCCGCTGGGCGCGCTCGACCGGGCCGCTCCAGCGCAGCTCGACCTGGTTCCACTGCCAGCGCGGCAGGCCGGGGCCGGTCTGCACCATCGCGTTGGGATCGTACTCTTGCGCGTTCAGGTAGCTCAGCTTCTGCGCGGCCTGGGCGATGGGGGCTTTGCGCGAGAGCAAGCCCGTCGTGGAGCTCAGGCTCTCGCCAGCCGACTCGCCCGGTTCCTCTCGCTCGTCGCCCTCGGGTTTGGCTTCGAGAGCAGGCGGCGCCGCCGGAGCGGCCACCTTCATCATCGCGAATCGGTCGGGAACGCCGTCGAAGTCGACGTCCCTGCCCGCCAACAGCCCCGGGTGCTCGAGCGCCGGGTACAGGCCTTCGCGCACGTGCTGCACCAGGAAGGACACCGAGATGATGGCCAGCGCCGCGAGCGCTCCCAGGCGGAAGAGTTTCAGCAGCCCCTGCACCCTACCCGCGGGGACTACCCGCACCAGCGCTTCCGTGGCGAGCACCGCGAGGAACACGTACTTCGGCGCGTCCTCCTCGGGGAAGATGAGCGCGCAGGTGACCAGCGCCAGCGCGCCGAAGGGCCGGCCGAACAGCCGCCCCACTGCGATGCCGATGATGAGCGCCAGGAAGAGCTCGAGCAGCGACCAGTGCTTCAACCAGGTGGTGGGGACGTAGTCGACGCCCGAGGCGTGGAAGAGCCTCCAGCCGGGCGGCAGGTGCAGCGTGCCGCTCACCTGGTGGAAGTCATGGTCCCAACCGACCGCGGGAATGTCCGAAATGTCGCCTTCCTTGTCCACGCGGCTGTCAGCGGTGACCGAGACCTGCCCCTGGCGGACCTCGACTCCGGCGTTGGGGTGCTTGCCGGCCTCTTCGAGCCGGGTGATGAACTGGTCGCGCCCGGCGACGGCGACGCGGCCCAATTGGGTGGGTGGCGCCATCTCGAGCCGCCAGGCGCGGTTCAAGGTGCCGGTCAGGGTGTCGCTCACCGTGTACCCGGTGCCGTCGAAGTCGAGCCACAGCGACCGGCTGAGGGTGAGCTGGTCGGGCGCCGGGTCGGTGTCGCCACGCCGCTGCTCGGACAGGCGCATCGAGTCTTCCACCTTCATCGGGTACGCGGGCAGGCGCTTCCAGTCTTCGGGGAGCGTCGTCTGCTGCGGGTCGATGGCGCTGACTCCCTCGACGGTGACGAGCCGCAAGTCGTTGCGTGACTCGAACACCCAGATTTCCTCACCCTCGCGCCACGGTCCGTCGGGCGCGGGACGGGCCAGCGCGCTCACCGGCGCCTCGCTGCGCGCGACGAGCTCGAGCGTCCAGGTGCCGGGACGGACCTGAACCCGAAGCCGGCTGTCGGGTTCGACCCGGGCCGGCAGCGGTGAGACGAGCGCCATCGGCACGAAGCCCGGGGGCAGGGCCTTGCCCAGCACCACCTCGCGATTCTTCCCGGCGACGTTCAGCTCGACCCGGGTGGTGAGCATCAGCGGGACGTCGTCGGTGACCCGGCGGTGGACGACCAGCTCGAGCTTCTCGCCTTCCTCCTGGGTGGCGGCCTTCTGCAGCCAGACCTTCCCCTGCTCGTCACGGTTGGGCAGGGGCACCGCCGCGCCGCGCACGCTGAGCGCCAGCAGCCCGGTCTCGGGCGGAATCTGCACCGACTCGGGCATCGAGTCCCAGGCGAAGGCGCCGGTCACCTGGTGGTCGCCCTTGGAGAGGAAGACGCTGGGCCCGCCGCGCGGCGCCACCACCGCGCCCTGCCCGTTCACCTTCACGTCCTGCGGCCAGCGCTGGTCGTCGCCTGGCAACGGCACCCAGCCCTCGACCTCGACGCGCCACGACTGGGTGAAGCGGCCCGCGCGGTCGTCGAGGGACAGCTCGAGCCGCGCCGGCCACGAACAGCGATTGGCGCCGGTGCCCTGGAAGAAGGGGCACAGGGCCTGCTCCTGGTCCCACAGCGCCCAGTCGGTCCACGGCTCGAGCGGCTTGGGGACGTCTTTCCGGGCGAGGGGCCCGCCCGCGAGCGCCGGCGCGGCGAGAAGTAGAGCAGCAAGCAGACGGAACGGTCGGTTGGGCATGGGTGTCCCCCTGAATCGCGCGAGGGTGGCCGCGGCGCGCAGCGACGTCAACGAAAACGGCGAGACGGCATGGGTTGCCCGCTGCGCCCACGCCGAGTCGCACACTGACCGGGTCGCCATGTTCCTGACGCAGATTCCGGTCGGACTGACGAAGCGCCGAGATGCCACGAAGGTTCCACGCCCTGCCCGCCCGGCTCGAGGCGATATACGCGCCGGAAATCCGGGCCACCAGCGGCGAGATGCGCCTCGAGGTGCGCGACGCGCGCGGGCCGGGCGAGGGAGTCGCGGCCGAACAGTGACCTGGCCCCGAGGGTATACCCGTATTGCTAGCGCCACTCTCCGGTAATACGATGCGTCTCGTGAAGAATACACAGGTCATGACCGTGAAGCTTCCGCGGCAGCTCTCCGCCAAAGTCGCGCGCTCGGCGCGCAAGCGGAGGGTCTCCCGCTCGCAAGTCGTACGCGATGCGCTCCAGGCGATGAATGAGGCTGGGCCGAGCGTCGGAGACCTCGCCGGGGACCTGTTCGGGTCCGTCGGGGGCGGGCCAACCGACCTCTCGACGAACCCCAAGCACCTGAAGGGCTACGGACGTTGAGCCGGCGGTACTTGCTCGACACTGGGGCGTGGATAGCCCTTCTGGTCGGGGACGACAAGCACCACTCGTGGTCCCGGAAGGTAATACCGAGGCTCCCCGCACCACTTCGGACTTGTGAAGCCGTCGTCTCGGAAACGTGTTTCCTGCTCGGCCGAAATCGGTCCCTCGTGATGGCGATGATCTCGAAGGGGGCGGTCGAGGTCCCCTTCCGGCTGTCCGAGAACCTCGGCCCCACGGAAGCGCTCATGGCCAAGTACTCGGACATACCGATGGCGCTGGCTGACGCCTGCCTCGTGAGGATGGCCGAGCTCGACGCGGGGGCTACGGTGATCACCTGCGATGGGGACTTCAACCACTATCGCAAGCACCGAAGTCTGCGCGTCCCACTGCTGATGCCCGAATAGCGTCGCGGGAGCGGCCCCTGCCCCTAGTGCGCCCGCTCGGGGTGCAGCGCGATTCGACGGTCGAACACCTGCCGGAAGAGGTCGGCTTCGTGGCTCGCGTCCCACAGCTCCAAGTCCACTGGACCGCGGACTTTCAGCCGTATCGCCGCGACCCTCCCCTTCACCTGCGCCGACAGTTTGTGCACCGGCTGGTGGTGGCTGGCGTCGAGCGCGTCGGCCAGCCGCAAGAGCGTCGCGCACTTTCGCACCAGGCGGGCCTCCGACGCGTTCAGCCCTTCCATCCCCGGGTGATCGAGGCTGGGCTGGCTGCGCCGGTGAAACCGCGCGATACGCGCCACTATCTCGCGCTCGCGGTCAGATAGGCCGGGGATGTCGGCCTGCTGAATCAGGTAATAGGTGTGCTTGTGGTGGCGCTGGTAGTTGACCGCATTGCCGACGTCATGCAGCAGCGCCGCCACCTCGAGCAGCGGCCGGGCGGCGGCGGGTAGCCCGTGCAACGACGCCAGGTCGTCGAACAGGGAGAGCGCGACGTGCGCCACCTGCCGCCCGTGCGCCTCGTCGAACCCGAAGCGGCGCCCGAGCGCCGTCGCCGCGTCGGCGAGCGAGTGGTCGTCGACGTCGACCCGCCGGCGCCGCACCAGGTCGCGCAAGATACCGTCCCGAAGCCCGCTGTTCACGGCGATGACCGAGTCCAGCCGCAGGCGGTTGGCCACCCCCTCGAGAATGACGGCCCCGGCCACGACGATGTCGGCCCGGCGCGGGTCGAAGCGCTTGCGGCGCTTCTCGGGCGACATGTCGGCCAGCTCTCCGACCGCCTGGGAAATCTGGCGGGTGGTCGCGTGGGCCGTGCCCTCGGCCGCGGCGAAGCCGACCACCGCGCCGATGGTGCCCGAGCTGCCCAGCGCCGTGCGCGGGGCGTGGGCAATCCGCTCGGGCAGCCCCTTGCGCACCACCTCGCCGACGTAGCGCCGCATCAGCTTCAGCTCTTTCTTGTTCAGCTTGCCGACCGGCCCGAAGAGCTGCGTCAGCCGCACCGCCCCGAGTGAGAGGCTCCACAACCCCTGCGGGTGCTCGCCGAAGGCGAACGCCACCTCGGTCGACCCGCCGCCGATGTCCACGCAGAGCGACCGGGCCAGCGGCGGCTTGCCCTGCAGCACCCCCAGGCAGATGAGCCGCGCCTCTTCCTTTCCCGACACCACCTCGAGGTTGAGCCCTGCCTCGATGCGCGCGCGCCGGACGATCTCGTCGCGGTTCTTCGCCTCGCGCACCGCCGACGTCGCCACCGCCCGCACCTTGGCGTGGTACCGCCGGCTGAGCGCCGCGTACCGCCGCAGCGTCGAAAGCAGCCGGTCGGCCACCTCGCGGCGGATGACGCCCGTCTCGAACAGCCCCTCGCCCGGCCGGACGGGGTCGCGTTCCTGGTGCAAGGACTCGAGCGTGCCGTCGGGCTGCACCCGGGCCAGCTCGAGCCGAACGGCGTTGGTACCCACGTCGATGGCGGCCAGCACATCGCCGTCGAGGTGAGACCGCGAGTCGGCCTTCTGGGTTCGCGCCATGGCCGGCCAGCGTAACGGTCTTGGGCACCCACCGGGGAGCCCAAATGTCGCGGCCTTCCGTCACGGCCGGGGGCCGGGGCCGCCGCGGGCGAGTGACGCCACTCTCCCAGCCGCCCGCCGAGTTGGTATGTGGCGCCGACCGGCTGTAAGAGTAGGCGGCTTGGACTCCAACCTCTTCATCAACCGCGAGCTGTCATGGCTGGCCTTCAACGAGCGGGTGCTCGACGAAGCGCGGAACGCGACCCTGCCTCTCTACGAGCGGATCAAGTTCCTGGCCATCGCCTCGTCGAACCTGGACGAGTTCTTCATGGTCCGCGTCGCGGGCCTGAAGCAGATGATGCAGAGCGGCGTCGCCGAAACCGCGGCCGACGGCATGCTGCCGGCGGACAAGATGGCGGCGATTTCCGAACGCACCCACGCGACCGTGGGCGAGCTCAACCGCCTGTGGCAGCGAGAGCTCTTGCCACTGCTCGCGAGCAACGGGGTCGCCCTGCTCGGCCGGTCTGAGACCCGGCCCGACCAGCGGGCGGCGATGAAGGCGCACTTCACGTCGATGGTTTTCCCGGCGCTGACCCCGCTGGCCGTCGACCCGGTGCACCCCTTCCCGCACCTGCGCAACAAGTCCTTGAACCTCGCCGTCATCCTCCGCAAGGAGAGCCGCCGCCGCCGGAAGGACGCCGCCGAGAACTCGCTCGCCGTCGTCCAGGTGCCGGCCGTGCTCTCGCGTCTGGTGCCCCTGCCCTCGGCCGCCCCCGGGACGACCGCCTACACGCTGCTCGAAGAGCTGATCGCCTCGCAGGCCGGCGACCTGTTCCCCGGCTACACCGTCGATCAGACGGCCGCCTTCCGGGTGACGCGCAACTGGGACCTGAACGTCGACGAGGAAGAGTCCGAGGACCTGCTCTCGACCATTCAGGAAGAGCTCCGCCGCCGCGACCGCGGCGCCGCGGTGCGGCTCGAGATCGACTCGGGGGCTTCACCCGCGCTCGAGGCCCAGCTCACCGCCGCGTTGAAGCTGACCCCGGCCGACGTCTACCGCGTCGCCGGCCCGCTGCAGATCTCCGACCTGACCGCCCTCGAGGCCTTCGACCCGCGCCCCGAGCACCGGGTCGAGCCCTTCGTCCCCGCGGTGCCGCTCGCCCTCAAGGAATCGGACTCGGTGCTGGCGGTGGTCGGCCAGCGCGACATCTTGCTGCACCACCCCTACGAGTCGTTCGACCCGGTGGTCCGCTTCGTCGAGGAAGCGGCCGAAGACCCGAACGTGCTGGCCATCAAGCAGACGCTGTACCGCACCAGCGGCGACAGCCCCATCGCCCGGGCGCTGTCGCGGGCGAGCGAGAACGGCAAGCAGGTGGCGGTGCTGGTCGAATTGAAGGCCCGCCTCGACGAGGCCAACAACATCGCCTGGGCGCGCCGGATGGAAGAGAACGGCGTGCACGTGGTCTACGGCCTCATCGGCCTGAAGACGCACTGCAAGGTGGTGCTGGTGGTGCGCCGCGAGGGGTCGGGCATCCGCCGGTACGTCCACCTGGGCACCGGCAACTACAACCCGCAGACGGCGCGGCAGTACACCGACCTGTCGCTGTTCACCACCCGCCAGGAAATCGCCGACGACGTCACCGCGCTGTTCAACATGCTGACCGGCTACTCCGAGGCTCCGAATTGGAAACGGCTGGCGGTGGCGCCGCTGGGCTTGCAACGGAAGGTGCTCGACCTGATCGAGCGCGAGACCGCGCGAGCCAAGAAGGGCGAACCCGCGCGCATCGTCGCGAAGATGAACGCGCTGGTGGACGCGACGACGATTCGCGCGCTCTACGCGGCGAGCCAGGCGGGGGTCGAGGTGCTGCTGTTGATTCGCGGCATCTGCTGCCTCCGCCCGGGCATGCCGGGCGTGTCCGAGCGAATTCGGGTGGTGAGCGTGGTCGACCGCTTCCTCGAGCACAGCCGCATCTTCGCGTTCGGCACCGGCGCGGCGACGGACGTCTTCCTTTCCTCGGCCGACTGGATGCCGCGAAACTTCCAGACCCGCATCGAGGTCATGTTCCCCGTCGAGGACGCGGCCATTCGCGCCCGCCTGCTCGACGAGATTCTCGGAGCGGCGCTGAAGGACAACGTGAAGGCTCGCCAGCTCGGCAGGGACGGCGTCTACACCGCCATTCCCAAGAGCGGCGCCGAAGTGCGCAGCCAATCGGTGCTGCTCGAGGCGGCCAAGCGGGCGGGAGAGCCCAAGACCGCGCAGCCGGTGCTGCGCCACGCGGCCGCTCCCGAGCTCGGCGGCGAACCGCCGCGCCAAGCCTCGACCGCGGTCGCGTCGTAGCCGATCGGGACTGGCCGGCTCGAGCGGTTTGTTGTACCGACAGCAAAGTGCCCGGCCCGTCCAAAGTGCTCCTCGTCGACGACGACGCCGACTGGCGCGACGCGATGAATGACGCGCTCATCGAGCTCGGCTACCAGCCGACCTCCGTCGCGACCGGCGAGGCCGCCCTCGACGAGCTGCGCCGCGAGGCAGGCGCCTACGCGGTGATGCTGCTCGACCTTCACATGCCCGGGCTGAGCGGCCAGGAAGTGGCCGACCGGCTACCACCGGGAGCGCCGAAGGTGGTCTTCCTGACCGGCGCGCCACTGTCGGAAGCGGGCAGCGCTCTCAGGAAGGGTGGGCACTACTACCTGCCCAAGGGCGCAAAGCTCGAGGAGCTCTCGCTGCTGCTGTCCGCGCTCGCGGCGTGACGGACTGGAGCCAATTCCGTTCAGCCCGAGCAGGGCCGAAGGCCCGACGTCGAGGGCCCCTCTACTACGCTCGGGGTGAACGGAACGGCTCCCGGCGTTCCGAGCTGACCGGCGTCAGACTCCCTAGCGCCGGCGGCCGGCCCGGCGCGGCGGCGGCCGCTCGGAGGGCGCCCGGTACGCGAATGCCTCGACGAATCCCGTCGTAGACGGCGCGCCGCTCTCGCCCACAGCGACTTCCGTCCGGTCGACCGAACGGTGGTCGGTGATGAAGAAGAAAGTGGCCGAGGTGGCGGAGTTGGCGCCGAGCATGCGGGGATACTGATCGCGCCCCGGCCTCGCGCAAGTTATCCGCCAGCCTCGGCGCGGGCCCAGCGACGGCGCGACGCTCGCAAGGGCCCAGCCCAGTCGCCGCGACGGGGGCACCTCACATGCCCGCGGGCGTCTCGGACGTTGGCGGCTCGGCCGGCAGCTCGGTCACCTTCGGCGCTCCCGGCACCTCGGGCTGCCCCGCCGGCGCAAGCGCCTCGGTCTTCACGTCGAGGCTGACCGCCACCGCGCGGTCGTCGACGATCTGGAACTTGGCGCGCACGATACCACCCTCGGGAATCGATCTGACGCTGGCCTGGTAGCCGTTCAGCGTCACCCGCGTTGCGGACTCGACCATCAGGCGCATGGGCGGAAGCCCTTCGCGCGCGAGCGTCACGTGGTTGCGTTCGATGCGCACCACCGTCCCGGCGGCGTCGTAGGCCGCGCCCTCGCGAAACACCGACTGCGGAGGCGGTTCGCGCATCGCCAGGTCCGTTGCCATGCAGCCCGCCAGCCCCAGCACCGCCACTGCCGCCAACAACTGCGTCCGACCGGTCATGTTCCCTCCCTTTCGATGGGGCGAGAGAGGTAACCCTGGGTCGAGCGACCGGGTATCCGCCCGAGGTCGCAGGCAGGCTCGTGCACCGGACAATCGCGTCCGTCAGCGCAGCGCCCGGACCAGCGCGGCGCAGAACGAGTCGAGGTCCCGGGGGCCCCGGCTGGTTATCCAGTTGCGGTCGTGGACGACGGGCTCGTCGATCACGATGGCGCCGGCGAACCGGAGGTCGCCCTGCACGGTGGGCCATGCCGTGAGGGTTCGGCCTTTGACGAGGCCCGCGCTCAACAGCAACTGCGGCCCGTGGCAGATGGCCGCGATGGGTCGACCCAACCGGTCGAACGCCTGGACGAACCTGACGAAGCGCTCGTCAGCCCTCAGCCGGTCGGGCGAGTGGCCTCCGGGAATGACCACGGCCGAGTAGTCCTCGGGGCGCGCGTCAACGATCGACCGGTCGACCGAGACCGACTCGTCGTGCTTGCCCTCGAGGTGCTGTCCTTGCTCGGCGCCGACGACCACAGCCTCGAAGCCCGCGGCGGTGAGCGCATCGTAGGGGCCGCGGAACTCCGAGTCTTCGAAGTCGTCGGCGAGCAGGAAGGCGACCTTTGCGCGTCCGAGCATTTGGACCACCCGTGAACAGTCTGTGCACGCCGGCCCCGAAACGCGGACGCGGGCCGAGGTCGATCGGTGGACGAGCGTCCGGGCGCGGGCCGCTACGGAATGATGAACGTCGCGACCGTATCGCCTGATCCAAGGCCGCCCGTGTCGGAGTCGTTCGGGCCGAAGCTTCCGCAGTAGTAGCGCACGGTGCCGTTGGCGCGAACCTCGACCTCGTAGGGCACCGAGCCGATGGCGCTGCAGTGCTTGTAGTAGTCGACGCGGACGGTGTACTGGCCGCGGGTCGGCGCCTGGTTGACCGGGTAGATGACGTTCTCGATGTCCACGTTGTCGAGGTTGCAGGCCGGGTTCGAGTCGAGGTCCAGCCAACCCAGGGCCCCGCAGGACGGCAGCGGGTTGAAGAGTCCTGCGTCGAAGATCGGGAACGGGAACCCCGAGTCGAAGGGGAAGGGAAAGCCGCCGTCGAACGTCGTGTTCGTGTTGCCGTACCAGATCTCGCAGGTGCCGCCGTCCGGGACGGGCTCGACGACGTGGAGGTCGACGTCTTCGGGCTGGTTGAAGCGAAGGGTCACCTGAATCGGGCCGGTGCTGCCGCGAAG
>JAHFDQ010000538.1 GCA_023248915.1 Archangiaceae bacterium
AAGCTAGTACGGAATCTCTGCGTAGGTAAAAACCGTGCATAGCGCCGGGCCCCTTTGCGCAGATGGGGTTGTGAGTGGGAGCAGGTGCCGTTAGCGACCGCCAGTGAACCGACTCTCGCGCGAACCTTCCGCCTACCTCCGCCAGCATTCGACCAACCCGGTCGACTGGTACCCCTGGTCGGACGAAGCGCTCGCGACCGCGCGGCGGCTGGACCGCCCCATCGTGCTCTCGATCGGCTACTCGGCGTGTCACTGGTGCCACGTCATGGAACGCGAGTGCTTCGAAGACCCGGCCATCGCGCGCCAGATGAACGAGGACTTCGTTTCCATCAAGGTCGACCGCGACGAGCGCCCCGATCTCGATCAGCTCTACCAGGGAGTGGCGCACCTGTTCGGCCGCGGCGGCGGCTGGCCGCTGACGGTGTTCCTCACCCCCGAGTTGAAGCCGTTCTACGGGGGCACCTACTTCCCCCCGGCGAACCGCAACGGAATGCCGGGCTTTCCGCGGGTGCTCGACGAGCTGGCGCGGGCCTGGCGCGAAGAGCGAGCCGAGGTCGACGCGCAGGCGAAGGCGCTCGAGCAGGACCTGGCGAAGCTGACCTCGTACGGGCTCGACGACGCGCCGGGCGAGCTCGGCGCGGGCGACGTGGTGGCCGCGGCCCGGGCGCTCGAGCGCGAGACCGACCCCGTCAACGGCGGCTTCGGGTCCGCGCCGAAGTTTCCGATGGCGTCCGCGCTGGCGGTGTTGCTCCGCGGCGCGCGCCGCGCGAGGGAATCGTCGCTGGCCGCGTCTGCATTGACTTCGCTCGAGCGCATGGCCGAGGGCGGAATCTTCGACCAGCTCGGCGGCGGCTTTCACCGCTACTCGGTGGACGGCCAGTGGCAGGTGCCGCACTTCGAGAAGATGCTCTACGACAACGCCCAACTGCTCGAACTGCTGGCTGAGGCCGAACAGTTCGAGCCGCGGCCGCTGTGGCGTGAAGTCGCGGGGCGGACGGTGGACTACCTGCAGCGAGAGATGGCTTCCCCCGGGGGCGCCTTCTTCGCGTCGCAAGACGCCGACAGCGAAGGCGCCGAAGGGAAGTTCTTCGTCTGGACGCCGGCCGAGCTCGCGGCGGCCCTGCCACCCGAGGACGCGGCGCTGGCCCGCGAATGGCTGGGCGTGTCCGACCCGGGGAACTTCGACGACGGGGCGACGGTGCTGCACGTGGCGCGAGAAGCGCGGCGGTTGGCCGAGGCCAGGGGGCTGTCCCTCGCAGAGGTGGAAGAAGCGCTCGACCGCGTGCGCGCGCGGCTCTACCAGATCCGGGAGGCGCGGGTGAGGCCGGGGCGGGACGAGAAGCTGCTCGCCGGCTGGAACGGATTGGCGATTCGCGGCCTGTCCGCGGCGTCGAGGGCCTTCGGCCGGCCTGGCTGGGCGGCGCTGGCGACCCGCGCGGCGGACCACATCGTGGCGGCGATGTGGCGGGACGGCCGGCTCGCCCGGACCGCGGAAGGGGGCACAGCCTTCCTCGAGGACTACGGGCACCTGGCGGCGGGGCTCTGCGCGCTGTACCAGGCGACCTTCGAGGGTCGGCACCTGGCGACCGCGCTCGAGCTGGCAGACGCGGCGGTGCGGCTGTTCTGGGAAGAGGACAAGGCCGCCTACCTGACCGCGCCGCGCGGCCAGGCGGACCTGCTGATGCCGACCTATGCGCAGCACGACGAGTCGGTGCCTTCGGGCGCCTCGACGCTGACCGAGGCCCAGGTGGCGCTCGCCGCGCTCACCGATCAGCCGCGCTACCTCGAGCACGCCGGGCGCTACCTGGCGCGCATGCGGGCCCGGGCGTTGAAGAGCCCGCTCGCCTTCGCCCACCTGTGGCTCGCGGCCGACGCCTTCGTGGACGGCGCCGCCGAGGTGACGCTGGTGGGGTCGGCGGCCGAGCGACGGCCTTTTCTCGAGGTGCTGTCCCGAAGCTACGCGCCGACCGTGGCGGTGCGGCTGGGCGAGGCCGCGGGCCGGGCAACCCCGGAACGGCGGACCGTCGAGGGGAAGGCGACCGCCTACCTGTGCCGCCACTTCGCCTGCCTGCCGCCGTTCACGCGCGCCGAAGACCTGAAGAGCGCGCTCGCCGGGTGACGGCGGCCGGCCGCGGCTCGAAACTTCACCGGACGTCGGCGACCTTCAACTGCCCGATGAGCGGGGTGATCTCCGCGTTGCCTTCCTCTCCCACCGCGAAGTGGGTGGCGTCGGCGACGTCCTGGCCGAAGGTGGGGTCGAGCTGCGTCCACTCGCCCACGTAGGCTTCCACCCACTCGTGCCAGTACAGCGCGGGCACCTGGTCGTCGTTCACCATGTACACCACGCCGTCCACCCGGCGCGCGGGAATGCCCGCGGCGCGTAACAGCGAGATGGCGAGCAGCGCGTGCTCGGTGCAGTCGCCGCGCATCTGCCGCAAGACGTCGGTGGCGCGGTCGGCCGAGGCGCCGTAGTCCTTCGTCATGTTCAGGTTCACCCAGCGGACGATCTTCTTGGTCGCGGTGTAGGCGTCCTTCTCGCCCTCGAGAATCTTCTCCGACTGCGCCCGAATCTGCGGGTCGTCCGACTCGACGATGATCGAGCTCTTCAGGTTCGCCCCGCCGTTCGGGTCGAGCAGCGGGCGGACCTTCCGCTTCGCGGTCGGCGCCGCGGCGCGCAGCGAGGCCTCGACCAGGCCCCCCGCCAGCGCCCGAAAAGTCTGCCGGTAGGTGTTCTTCCGGAAAGACTCGGGCAGGCCATCGAGCACCAGGGTGAGCGCGCCCGGAACGTCCCGCGCCGACGGGGGCGCCCGCTTGGGCAGCACGATTCGGGTCAGCCCGAACACCTCGACCTGGTCTAGGCGCTTGGCCATCGTCTCGGGCTCGGCCATCGCGCGCATGGTGGCGCCGAAGTCGAGCTCGACGATGCGGCCCTTCTCGTCCACGTACGCTTCGACCGGCACCTTCTCCTTTTCGGACACCGTCACCGCCTTCGCCAGGCGCACGTTCACGCCCCCCACCCAGCGGCTGGTGTGGTCTCCGAAGGTGGTGGTGAGCTTGTAGTTCTCGAGGTCCTGCCCGTCGGTGATGACGCCCTCGACGGTGCGGCCGCGGAGTATCGCCACCCGGGCCTGGTCGGCGTCCTCGATGACTTCGCGCGACGGCGGCAGGTTCAACACCTCGTTCGGCCGGTCGGGGCGCTTCCTTATCACCCTCAGCCCCGACGGGGTGGCCGTCCCTTCCAGCACCTGGTCGCCGCCGTCGCCGTGCGCCTCGACCACGAACGACAGCAGGCGCCCGCTCGGCTTGGCCTCGTAGACCCGCGTCTCGCGGTAGCGGCGCTCGGAGACGTTCTGGCCGACGTTCGCCTTGAAGAAGAGCTCGGTGACCGCCCGCGCCTGGCCAGGCGAAGAAGGCAACGGCCCGAGGTTCTCGAAGATGTAGCCGACCTTGCGGCCCATCAGGTACAGGCCGAAGAACTCGCCGTTCGCGGGCCGCTGCACGGCCAGGGCGTCGCTCACCGGCGCGGCCGCCGGCCTCGCGGGACCGGGCGTCGAGGGGGCCGCCGCCTCGGCCGGACGCGCCTGCTTCGCGCACGCCAGCGCCAGGCCCACCCAGGCCACCGCCAGCCACCGGTTCGAGCAAGCGCGCCTCACAGCTTCTTTGACAGGGTGACCAGGTCTTCGCCGACCTTGTAGAAGTCTCGGAAGCGCGACTCTTCCAGGTACTGCATTGCCTCGTAGAACCCCCGGGTGGGGCCGTAGGCTTCCATCGCGCTGGTCTCGACGCGCACGATGCGCCCCTTCCGGGCCCTCAAGTCGGCTTCCATCGCGCGGACGAGGCGCCCGCCGACCCCCCGCCCCCGCGCCTGGGGGTCGGACGCCACCCAGTACAGGTCGAAGCAACCGTCGGTCATGGGCGTGGGGCCGTAGCAGATGTAGCCGAGCACCTGTTCGCCGTCGGCGGCGACCATCACCAGGTAGTCGGGGTTAGTCCCCTTGAGCGCGGCGTCGATGAGCTCGAGGGCGACTTCCACCTCGGGCCGGCTGAACGTCTCTATCCGGTCCAGAAGCTTTGCGAGCTGAGCCCGGTCCTGCGATGCGACGGGACGAATTTCCATGCGTTCTCTCTAGCGCAATCTCGAC
>JAHFDQ010000150.1 GCA_023248915.1 Archangiaceae bacterium
TGCCCACGCCCGGAGGCCCGACGAAGCAGAGGATGGGCCCTTTCAGCTTCTGCACCAGCGCCTGCACCGCCAGGTACTCGAGGATGCGTTCCTTCGCCTTCTTCAGGCCGTAGTGGTCTTCATCGAGCACCTTCTCGGCCTCGGTGACGTCGTTGCGGTCCTTGGTCTCTTCGTACCAGGGCAGCCCTAGAATCCAGTCGATGTAGTTGCGCACGACGGTCGCTTCGGCGCTCATCGGGCTCATCATCCGCAGCTTCTTGAGCTCTTTCTTGACCTTGAGCGTGGCTTCCTTGCTCATCCGCTTGGTCTTCAGCTTCTCTTCGATCTCCTGAATCTCGTTCTTGAACTCGTCGCGCTCGCCGAGCTCCTTCTGAATGGCCTGCATCTGCTCATTCAGGTAGTACTCCTTCTGGGTCTTCTCCATCTGCTTCTTGACCCGGGTACGAATCTTCTTCTCGACCTGAAGAATCTCGATCTCGCCCTGCATCAGCTCGAACAGCTTCTCCAGCCGCTTCGCCGCGGACTCGGTCTCGAGCAGCGACTGCTTGTCGTTCAGCTTCAAGGACAGGTGGGCGACGATGGTGTCGGCCAGGCGCGCCGGGTCGTCGATGGTGGACACCTGCATCAACATCTCGGGCGGAATGCGCTTGTTCAGCTTGACGAAGGCCTCGAACACCGAGTGCACCGACCGCACCAGGGCCTCGAGCTCGACGGTCTTCTCGGTCGGTTCGACCAGCGGTTCGACCTCGACCATGAAGAACGCGTCGTTGGGGATGAACCGCTTCACCCGCGCCCGCCGCACCCCCTCGACCAGCACCTTCACCGTGCCGTCGGGCAGCGGCAGCAACTGGATGACGTGGCCCAGCGTGCCGAAGTGGAAGATGTCGTCCGGCCCCGGGTCGTTCGTCTTGGCCTTCTTCTGAGCGGCCAAGAGGATGTGCGCCTTCTCGTCCGTCCCCTTCTTCGCCATCGCTTCCTTCAGCGCGGCGATGGACTTCTCGCGCCCCACGAACAGCGGCACCACCATGTGGGGGAAGACGATGATGTCCCGCAGCGGCAGCAGCGGAATCCCCTCGTCCTTCTTCTGCGATTCCTTCTTCTCGTCTCGGCCGAAGAACATGGGTTCGCGTCGCTTTCGCGGTGGGGTACGGGCGTGGACTTATAACACGGACAGCCCCTCGCCATTTTCCGCCCGCGCGGCCGTCCGTCCGGAGGTGGGCGGAGCTCGCTCGGCCGGCCGGCGAGCGCGCCGGTGGTCAGCCCTCGCGCCCCAGCACGAAGTCGATTCCGGCGAGGATGGCGTCGAGCTCGCTGGGGGAGACCCGGGCGAGCTTCCGGCCCAGGAACGCCCGGTCGAACGCGGACAGCTGAGAGACGTTCGCGACCGACGGCTTGGGCAGCCCCGGCCGCCCGGGGAGCATCACGTTCCCGCGAAGGTTGCCCCACTTCAGGTTGCTGGTGCAGGGCACGACGACCACGGTCGCGAGCCGCGACCGATTGAGGCGGTCACCCTGGACGATGACGACCGGGCGCCGGTAGCCGGGCCCGGACCCGGCCGGTTCGGGCAGCTCGGCCGACCAGATGTCCCCCTGGTCCACTACCGCCTCCGCCGCGCGAAGCGCGTCGACGTGGCGCGCACCCACCGGTCGCTCTCGGCGTCGATTCCGATGTCATCGAGGGCGGCGTTGAGCTCGGCGGTGACGTCCGCGCCCCGGCTCGCGAGGTAGCCCTCGAGCGCCCGCTGAATGAGGGCGCTGCGGGACAGGTGCTCTGTCCGCGCCACCCGGTCGGCGCGGCGAAAGAGCGCGTCGGGCAGGGAGATCGCAATCTTCATACCCGTAGTATTACCACCTCGCGCCATGAGGAAACCAGGCGCCGCGCCGGCGAGCGCCTCAGCGCGCCGGGGGCGAGTCCAGGCCCAGCGTCTGGAACAGGAAGAGCATGATGTCGGTCGACGCCTCGATGGTCTTCTTCACCTGGTCGGCCCCGGAGTGCCCGGCGTGGGCCTCGATGCGCAGGTAGGCGGGCGCGGTCGAACCGGCCCCCTGCACCGCCGCGACGAACTTCCGGGCGTGCATCGGGTCGACCCGGTCGTCGTGGTCGGCCGACATCATCAAGAGCGGCGGGTACTTCGCCCCCGCCTTGACGTGGTGGTACGGCGAGTAGGCGTAGAGCACCGGGAAGTCGGCGGCGTTCTCGGCCGTCCCGTACTCGGGGACCCAGGTTTTTCCGCTGCCGAAGAGGTGGTAGCGCACCATGTCGAGCAGCGGCACCTGGCACACCACCGCGCCGAACAGCTCGGGGCGTTCGACCATCGCGGCGCCGGTGAGCAGCCCGCCGTTGCTGCCCCCGCGGATGGCGAGCTTCGACGGCACGGTGAGCTTCTCGTTCACCAGGTACTCGGCCGCGGCGGCGAAGTCGTCGAAGACGTTCTGCTTCTTCGCGCCCTTGCCGGCGTCGTGCCAGGCCTTGCCGTACTCGCCCCCGCCCCGAAGGTTGGGCACGGCGAACACGCCGCCGCGCTCGAGCCAGGGGTAGATGAAGGACGAGTAGGCCGACGTCATGCTGACGTCGAAGCCGCCGTACCCGTAGAGCAGCACCGGGTTCGCCCCGTCCTTCTTCAGGTCCTTCCGGTGCACCAGGAACATCGAGATGCGGGTGCCGTCCTTCGACGGGTACCAGACCTGGTCCACCGCGTACGGCGTCGGGTCGATGGGCACGTCCACCTTCGCCCAGAGCGTGCTCTCGCCGGACTTCACCGACGTCCGGTAGACCTGGCGCGGCACGGTGAACGAGCTGAAGGCGTAGTAGGCCTCGTCGTCGTCCTCGAGGCCGACCAGGTTCGACGCGGTGCCCAGCCCCGGCAGGCTGACCGTGCGCACCGGCTTGCCGTCGAGCGAGAACAGCTTCACCTCGGACGCGGCGTTGCGCAGCGAGGAGAGCGCCAGGTGGCCGCCGACCACCGTCATGGTCTCGACGGCCGCGCCCTTGTCCTCGGGGACGAGCTCTTTCCACGCCTTCCGGTCCAAGTGCTTCGGGTCGACCTTGAAGACGCGCTTGTTGGGAGCGCCCTCGTCGGTCAGCAGGTAGAGGATGTCCTTCCAAACCTCGACGTAGTACTTGGCGTCCTTGCCCTTCACCAAGAGCTGGAAGTCCTTGTCCACGCCCAGCCGCTTCACCCAGATGTCGTTCTCGTTCCACCCGCGCTGGATGTAGACGAACAGGTACTTGCCGTCGCGGCTCACCCCACCGCCCAGGAACGTGGACGGGTCGCCGGTCTTCTCGTGAATGCGTTCATCGCCCTTCGGGTCGGCGCCCAGGCGGTGAAGCCGCAGCTCGGTGTAGCCGGGCCGCTCGGACGCGGGGATTGAAGGGTCGACCGGCAGCCACTCGTAGTAGAAGCTCCGGTTGTCCGGGGTCCACGACGGGCCGGCGTACTTGGCCCCCTCGATGACGTCGACCTTGGACCATTCACCCGTGTCCACGTCGACGACGTGGAGCACCGCCTCGTCGGCCGCGTTCGGCTTCTGGGCGAAGGCCACCTTCTTGCCGTCCCACGACGGCACCCACACGCCCAGCGACACCGTCTCGTCCTTCGACCATTGGTTCGGGTCGAGCAGCACCTTCTCGGGGCCCTTCTCGCCCTGGCGCCAGTAGACGATGGCCTTCTCCTTGTCCTTGTGGGTGCGCGAGTAGAAGTACCGGCCGCCGCGCTTCTCGGGGGCGCTGACGGACTCGAGGTAGAAGAGCTCGGCGTAGCGCTTCTGCAAGGCGTCGCGGCCGGGCCGCTTCAAGAGCCAGTCTCGGGCGACGCGGTCCTGGCCGGCCATCCACTCCTGCACCTCGGGCGCCGACTCCATCTCGAGCCACCGGTACGGGTCGGCCACCTTCACCCCGTGCAGCGTCTCTTCAATCTTCTCGACCCGGGCCACCGGCGCCCGCGGGTCGGCTGCTTTCTTCGCCACCGCACTCTCCTCGGCATTGGCCCCGACGGCCACGGCTGGCAAGAGCAAGAGCCACGGGTTTCTCATGGGGCACCTCGAAAGGGACCGCGGGTGAGGCGACGCGCCCTACGCGCAGCGGCTCAGTCCCAGGTGATCTTGTTGTCGGGGCCGCTCGAGCCCGAGGCGAGCGGCAGGCCCTTCATGGAGAAGATCTTGAGCGGCGTGTCCTCGCTCTCACCGGCGCCGCGCAGGACGTAAACCGCGGTGGCGTGATCGAGTCTGATCTTGTAGACGACCGCGGAGCCGGTGTCCTCGAGCTGGTGCTGAAGTTTCGCCGCGGCCTTCCTCACGGACGGGGGGAGGCCCTTAGAGACCTGGCTGCCGTCGAGGTTGCCCCTGGCGAAATTGCTCGCGAGGCTTTGGACCTTCAGCTTGGCGCGGTGGGCGAGATCATTCGGCCTGGCTGCGCCGCCAATGCCTGCTCTGGAAACGATTATCGGCATGAGTGTCCTCCTGCTGGAGGAACAAACGCCACTTTCGCTTCAGGGGCAAGTGGAACGGCCGGCAACGCAACCTCCCCGAGAGCCCGCGTACTCTCCGGCGGCCCGCGCCTTGGGGGCGACCTCGACGCCTTGGAGTTTCGCCCATGGTTTGAAATCGTCAATGCGGGCGTGTGGCCGCAATATTTCGACGCTCCAGGGCCTCTAACTGCAAACCAGAGGTGGCCGCCCGATGAAACGCCGCGTCGTGATTACGGGGATGGGTTTGCTCTCGCCCATCGGTAACACGGTCGACTCCGCGATGGCCTCTTTGAAGGCCGGGCGCTCGGGGGTTCGACGCATGCCCAACTTGGGGCCAGTGAAGGGACTGCTTTCTCAGGTCGGAGCCACGGTGGCTGACTTCGGCGAGAATTTGATTCCGCGTAAGTTCCGGAGATCGATGGGGCGGCTCGCGCTGCTGGCAGCAGCCGCCGGACAGCAGGCGGTGACGGCGGCGCGCCTCGATACGGACCTCATCCGTTCCGGCCGTGTCGGCGTGTGTATTGGACAAACCACCGGCAGCGCGAGCGCGACCGAGCAGTACCTCGACGCCCTCAAGAGAGAAGGAGTGCGCGGCCTGAAGTGCACATGGTTCTTGCAGATGATGAGCCACTCGGCTGCCGCCAACTTGGCGCAGATGCTAGGAGTCGCGGGTCGTGTGTGGGCACCGGCCGCCTCCTGCGCTTCAGGAAGTCTCGCCATCGGCCAGGGTTTCGAGGCCATTCGTGATGGGCACCAAGACGTGATGCTTTGCGGTGGCACCGAGGAACTCCACGTCGCGACCAACGCCGCGTTCGATGTCGTCGGCGCCGCCTCCCGGGCTTTCAACGACCGGCCGACCTTGACGCCACGCCCCTTCGACGTTCGACGCGACGGCCTGGTGATGGCCGAGGGCGCGGGCATCGTCGTGCTCGAGGAGTACGAGCACGCCAAGCGCCGCAGCGCTGCCGTTCTGGGAGAGGTCCTTGGGTTTGCGACCTACTGGGACTGCGAGCACCTGTGGGCCCCGGCTCGCGAGGGAATGGCGCGCACCATCGCCGGCTGCCTTCAATCGGCGGAGTGCGCCGCAAACGACGTGGAGTACGTCAATGCCCACGCTGCCGGGACGCCGACGGGAGACCCCGCCGAGGCCCAGGCCACTCGGAGCCTCGTCGGCCACGGCCCACTCGTTTCCTCGACCAAGGGCCACACAGGGCACACCGGCGCAGCCTGCGGAGCGCTCGAGGCCATCTTCTGCATCGAGATGATACGCCAAGGCTTCCTGGTGCCGACCCTCAACCTCGAAGAGGTCGCCCCCGAGTGCGCGGGGTTGCGGTACCTGCGCGAATTTGCGGAGCGGAAGGTCTCCCGGGTCTTGACCAACAACTTCGCGCTCGGCGGGGTAAGTACCTCGCTGCTCCTAGGAGCCGCCAGCTAGCGGAGTATGCTCGGTCGCTTTCGGGCTGCCGGCTCGGCTCGCGAGGTACAGAGTGCAGAAGCTGTCCTACATTGCGAGCCAGGGAACCGAGCGGCAGCTCCTGGAAGCGCTGCGCCGCGGAGACCCCGCCAGCTACCGGCAGCTCTATGAAACGCATGCACCACGACTGCTGCGGCTGCTTCAGCGCATCACGCGGGACGAAGGGCTGGCCCACGACGCGCTGCAGTGTGCGTTCCTGATTGTCTTCGAGAAACTTGATGGTTTCGCGGGCCGATCGTCGCTGTCGACCTGGATGACGCAAATTGGAATTCGCGAAGCCCAACGGTTGGTTCGGCAATCGACCCCCCGGGAGCTGCCCGCTGAGCCTGCCCCGGAACCACGCCGTTGCCCCGAGAGCGAGAGCATTCACCGAGAAGCGAGTGTTCGTCTCAACTCCCTCATCGCCGCGCTTCCCGTCGAGAAGCGAGCCGCCCTCATCCTCTTCGAGGTCGAGGGATTGACCGCGCGGGAGGTTGCCGAGGTCCTCGACGAGCCGCTGGGAACCGTATTGGCACGGCTGTCACGCACGCGCGCTGAACTGCGTGAGACGATGCGGGACTGGGCGGGGCTGGACGAGGGTTTGCTCGGCGGAGGCGCCCATGGCTGACCGGCGCAACCCTCAAGAGCCGCTCGGTCCGCTACGAGCGCGTGACAGCCAGGACCCGGGCGATAAGCTCATGGCGGCAGCGTTCGACGAACTCTACACGGACAGCCCGCACTCCCCTGCTTCCCCGGCCGATTGGGCCAAGCTCGAACCGATGGTCGCGAGGGTGTCGGGAAGGCGTAGGCGGCGCCACCTGCTCCGCGAACTGGCCGCAACCGTCCGTCCGCGCTGGCTCGCCACGGTGGCGACCGCGGCGGCCTGCCTCATCGCCGGAGCCTGGCTGGGGCTCCGCGCCACTGCCGTTCCGCCGCGCCTCGCGCTCGAGGCAAAGGACGGCTCCAGCCGGGCTATCGCGCTCTCCAACGGAGCGAGCGTGGAACTCACGGGGGAAGCCGAGGTCGACCAGGTAGAGCCGAGTCGCACACGCATCGCGCTGCGCACGGGCCTGGTGCGAGTTGCGGTGCCGCACCTGCCCGTGGGGAACACCCTCATGGTCTTGACCGAGGGGGCTGAGGTAGTGGTCCACGGCACACGTTTCACCGTCGAGGCCGAGAAGTCGGCGTCGACGCGTGTCTCCGTCGCCGAAGGCTTGGTCGAGGTCCGCCCTCTCGGCGGGGCGCGCCCAGTCGTTTTCCTTCGGCCTGGCGAGAGCGTGACCATTCCAAGTTTCGCTGCATACTTCGCTGAGCTTTCGACCCGGGCGAGCGAAGTGGTGGCCGCAACTCGCTGCGACGACGAGTCGACGCTGCGCGCGTATGTCGTGTCGGCCCCAGTCGGTGTCGACGTGAGTGCGGCGCTCTACCTCGAAGGCTTCTGCGCCGTTCAACGCGGGGACTCGGCGACGGCGGTCGCCCGCTTCGAGACTGTCGTGCGTACAACGACCGAGCTTACCCGCGCCGACAACGCGCTCGCCCGGCTGGCCCAGCTCGCCGAGGGTAGCGGCGCCGACTCCGCGGCGAAGGCCTGGCGCCGCTACCTCGACCGCTTTCCTCAAGGGCTGCACCGGAGTATGGCCCAGGCGTTCTTCGCGCCTCGGCCCGGAGCCGCGCGGTGAGGCTCGTTCTGGCGCTCATTCTGACGACGCTGCCGGTGGCGGCCCAGCCGCGGTTCACCGTCATCGCCGAGGAACCCCTACTGGCCGCCGCGGTTTCGCAGGCAGTCGCCCAGCAGTTGACTGAGCACGTCGAGGTGCGCAACCGCGAGGTGCGGACCGAGGGGCTCTGGCTCGAGCTTCGGCGTGAGCCCCTGCACCGACTCCGGCTGGTGCTACACGAGAGCCGGCGGCTTCAGGCGACGCGCGTCCTCTCGTTCGAGGGCTCTCCCAGTAACCTCGATATCGCCGAGGCGGTCGCGATGGCCGTTCCTGGATTGCGGACCCAATTGGAGGAGGTCATCCCGACGGTGCGGACGCTCCAACCGCCGCGCCCTGCGCCAGCCACCTGGGAGGCGCCTGATGCGTCCGCCCCGGTTCAGTCCCCGAAATCGAAGCCTGAGTCCCTGCCAAAGCGCCGACCTCTGTTCCCGATGCCAGGCTCGGAACCTGAGCGGTCCTCTATCGAGCATGCGCAGGCCGGCGGAGAGCCGCAGCCGACCTGGGCGGCAACTGGCGCGCAGGAGGTTGTTTCCGTGCGCGGCGGCCGCCCACTTGCGGGCGCTGGTATCGCGCTCGACTTCCTGGTCGCTGGCCTCTGGCGCGGGCGGGTTTCCATTGGCGCGTTTGGCTCGCGTGACGACGGAGACCCGCTTCGGTTGCGAAACGCCGTCATCGTCGACGCGGTGTTCGGCGCTCATTTGACTCGCGGGTTGCTGTTCGCCGAGCTGATGGCCGGCGGCGAGCTGGTCTCGGTCAATGTCGCAGGGACCAGCAGCGCGGCACGTGCAGGGACCCTGCAGCTGACTTTGGGGGCGCACCTCGCTCGCTGCGTGGTGGGCGTACGCTTCTCCGCGGCGCACACGCTGCAGGGCGGTCCGCAGATGCCCGACGGGCTCGCCCGTGCCGGAGTGCTGGCCGGCGTTTCCTTTTAGCGCCAGCCTGCAATAGACCCGCCCCTTCGGCCCTCTAAGGGCCGATGCGGGTCCGAACGGTGTTGGGTGTGGTGTTGGCATCGGTGTTGGCGTTGGCGGGTCGTGCCGCACACGCCTATGAGGGCGAGGGGATTCTTCGCGAGGTGCCGGACGCGGGGGCCGTGGCGCCGGTGCTCACCAGGCCTCCGGAGTTGCTGAAATTTGTCGAGGCGACCTACCCGCCCGATGCCCTCGCCACGGGGATTTCCGCCGAGGTCGCGCTTCTGGTCGACATCGACGCAACCGGGAAGGTTAGCGCTGCGGAAATCGAGCGCTCCGGTGGCGCAGACTTCGACGCCGCGGCGAAGGAGGCCCTGTTGCGCTTCGAGTTTTCGCCCGCCGAGGTCGACACCAAGCCGGCGCCTGTGCGCATCGAATATGTCTACCACTTCGAGCCCAAGCCCCAACTGCCCCCGGTGTCACCCCCGGAACCTACCGCGGCCGCGGCCATCGAGAAGCCGGTGAACCTGCGCGGCCGGGTGCTCGAGCGCGGAACGCGCGACCCCATCGCCAGCGCCACCGTCTACTTGCCCGACCTGGGCCTGGCCGCCGAGACCGACGGCGAGGGACATTTCGAGCTGCGAGGTGTTCCCCTTGGCGCAGTGAAGGTCGAGGTCTCCGAGCCAGGGCACCGGAAGTTCGCGACCACCGAGCAGGTCAAGGAGGGGCAGGTCACCGAGCTCACGCTCTATGCCCTCAAGAAGCTTGAGGGAGGCTTCGAGACCACAGTGGTCGGCCAGCGCGAAAAGAAAGAGGTGTCGCGCCATTCCCTCGAGAAAGGAGAGCTGGGGACGGTGCCAGGAACGTTCGGCGATCCGCTGCGCGTTCTTCAGAACATGCCTGGCGTGGGGCGGCCGCCACTGGTGTCGGGCGCGCTGCTCGTTCGCGGAGCGCAACCCCAGGACAGCCAGGTGCTCATCGACGGGGTTCCGATTCCACTGCTGTACCATTTCGCCGGAGGGCCGTCGGTCGTGTCCCCTTCGTACATCGACCGAATCGACTTCTTCCCCGGCGCCTACGGCGCCAAGTATGGCCGCGCCATCGCCGGCATCGTGGACGTCGAGACCGGCGGGCCCGAACCGAAGCGACTGCACGGCCTCGCCAATGTCGACCTTCTCAATGCGGGTTTCTACGTCGAGTCGCCCATCAGCCAGGAACGTAACTGGGGGACGCTCTCGCTCGCCGCGCGGCGCAGCTACATCGACGCCCTGCTCCCGCCAATCATGTCGGCGTTAACGCCGCCGGGACAGGCATCCATCGTCGCCGCTCCTTATTACTGGGACTACCAGGGCCGATACCAAGTTACCCTCGACCGGAACAAACTCGAGCTTTCGGCGTTCGGCTCGAACGACCTGCTCACCCTCTCGCAGACTGGAAGCCTCGAGTCGCAGGCCTTTTCGTTGAACACCCAGCAAGGCTTCCACCGGTTTCGCGCGAAGTGGAGCCGCCCGACCGATTCGGGCTGGACATTCTCGCTGGCCCCCACCGCGGGCTTCACCCAGAACAACTTCAGTCTCGGAGACTCTCTAAAGGTTGGCGCGAACTCCACCGACCTCAACGTGCGTGGTGCGGCGCGCACCGACATCTCCAAGGCCCTTTCATTCGAAGCGGGGGTCGACATCAACAGCAACTGGTTCGACAACCGCTTCGAGACGCCGGGCTTGGCCACGCCGGCCGAGGCGAACCCGCCGCCCAACGTGCGCGACCAGAAGCTGACGCTCGCCTCGTACGCCGGTTACGCAGAGGCGGTCTGGGCGCCCCTCGAAGCCTGGAAGGTAATTCCCGGGCTCAGGTTCGAAGAATACCGGTTGCCGAAGGGCTACGCGGCGTCCCTCGAACCGCGATTCGCAACCCGGTACTCGCTCAGCGATTCAGCGTCGTTGAAAGCGGCCTGGGGCATCTACCGGCAGGCTCCGCAGTCACGCGAGCTTGACCCGACGTCCGGAAACCCGGACCTGGGCCTCGCCATGAGCCAACAGACGGCCGCGGGCGCTGAGATGAAGCTGCCCCTGCGGTTGATGCTTGACGTGCAGGGTTTCTACAACTGGCGCTCGCAGCTGGTGGTCAATTCGAGTGCAATCGTCGAGCGCGACGGCCAGCAGGCACCCGAGCGCCTCAAGAATGGAGGAACTGGGCACGCTTACGGAGTCGAGGTGCTCCTCAAACAAGACCTCACCGAGCGCTCCTATGGATGGATTGCCTATACCTTGTCCCGGTCGGAGCAGTACGACGAGACCAGCGGCGGCTACGTGCCCGTCTCATTCGACCAAACGCACATCCTGACGGTTGTGGGCTCGTACAAACTCGATGCCGGCTGGGAGCTGGGCCTTCGGTTCCGGGTGACCAGCGGGCGCCCCGAGACGCCGATTCTCGGCTCGACGTTCAACGCTGACACGGGGAGCTACTCGGCACTGAACGGGGCACCGGGCAGCGCGCGCGGCGCAGTCTTCAACCAGCTCGACTTGCGCGCGGAGAAGCTGTGGACCTTCGACCAGTGGCGCCTGTCTGCCTATCTCGACGTTCAGAACGTCTACAATGCTCCGAATCCCGAGCAAGTCCTGTGGGACTACCGCTATCGGGACAGCGCCTCGCTACGCGGGCTGCCTATTCTTCCGACGCTGGGTGTGAAGGGGGAGATCTGATGACTCCACACCGTGCGCTCGCCATCCTGGCCTGCGCGATGCTGAGCGGCTGCGCG
>JAHFDQ010000151.1 GCA_023248915.1 Archangiaceae bacterium
GCACCAGCCCGAAGCTGACCCCCGTCGCGTCGCCTCCGTCGGGCAGGGGCAGCTCGAGCTCGGGCGCCTTGGTCCGTGTCTTGTCGTCGCAGGTGCAGCCCGGCAGCAGCCCGAGCAAGACCAGGGCCACGGCCGTCGGTCGCGAACTCATGAAGCCTCCCTACATCAGCTCGGACTTCGGCGACCGAGTCATCAGCTCGAGCACCGCCGCCCTCGGGTTCTTCCCCTCGTGGCAGATGGCGAAGACCTGGTCGCAGATGGGCAGCTCGACGCCCGTCTTTCGCGACAGGTCGCGGGCGCTCTGGGCCGTCTTCACCCCCTCGGCCACCTGCTTCATCTCGCCCAGCACCTCGGCCAACGGGCGCCCCTTGCCCAACTCGATGCCGACGCGCCGGTTTCGCGACAGCTCGCCGGTGCAGGTGAGGACCAGGTCGCCCATGCCCGAGAGCCCCGACAGCGTGAGCGGGTTGGCACCGAGCCGCACGGCGATGCGGCTGATTTCGGCGAGCCCGCGGGTGATGATGCCGGCCCGGGCGTTGTGGCCGAACCCCAACCCGTCGGCGATGCCCGCGGCGATGGCGATGACGTTCTTGAGCGCGCCGCCCAGCTGCACCCCCACCACGTCGGACGAGGTGTAGGTGCGAAGGAAATCGGTCTGAAACGCCTTCTGGGCGCGCAGGCCGACCTTGTCCCAGTGCGAAGCGATGGTGACCACCGTCGGCAGGCGCTGCGCCAGCTCGCGCGCGAACGACGGGCCGGACAGCACCGCCAGGTACGGGTGCAATTCGTCGGGCAGGCACTCTTCCAGCACGTCGGTCATGGTCAGCAACGTGCCGTTCTCGATGCCCTTAGAGACGGTGACGATGGGCACGCGCCGGGGCAGGAAGGGCACCGCGCGGCCGATGACTTCGCGGGTGGCGTGAGACGGGGTGGCCGACACCACCAACTGCGCGCCCACCACCGCTTCCTCGAGGCTGGCGACGGCGCGGACCGCCTTGGGCAGCGTCACCCCGGGCAGGTAGGTGGTGTTCTCATGGCGCTCGTTGACGGCGGCGACCAGCGCCGCGTCGCGGCCCCACAACAGCACCTCGTCGAAGTTCTGGGCGAGGGCCGCCGCGATGGACGTTCCGAACGAGCCCGAGCCGATGACCGTGGCTTTCATGCCGGAGGTGTACCCTAGATGCCGCTCACCAGGCCAACCGAGCAGACCGGCATGAAGGGCGCGTCGTCGGGGCTGCCGTGCAGGTCGAAGCCGGTGAGGAAGGCGAGCGACACCCGGGCCGTCAAGGGCAGCTCGGCCCCGGCGCGCACCACCAGGTTCTGCCCGAGCTCGAACGGGGGCGGCACTCCTCCGAGCGGTTGGCGGTGGTGCGGCTCGGTGTCGAAGGCGAAGTGCCAGCGCAGGTCGAGGAAGAGGCGCGCCGCGCGCGGCGACTGACCGCGGTACGACAGCACCAGCCCCGGCATCAGGTTGTAGTTGCGGTGGCCGGTCACCCAGCGAGCCCCGTGGTCCTCAACCGCCGCCCGCTGGGAGAAGAGCGCCGCTCCGCCCTCGAGCGCCGCCGACGCCGTCCAGCGCGGGCCCACCAGGAACTGGTAGCGCCCATAGCCCCGGAGCTCGTTCATCGCCCCGTAGTAGCTATCGAAGTCGATTCCGACGTCGAGCCCGGGCGCCACCCCCACCCCGCCCCGCAGCGACACCAGCGGGTAGCCGAGGGTCGCCGACACGGCGCGCCGCCACAACCCGAGGGCTGGAGCCCCCAGCATGCTGACGTCGTTGGGCGGACGAAGCTCGGCCGGCGGCGCGGGGCGCTGGACCTCGGCCTCCAGGGCGGCGACCGCGGCTGGAAGCGGAGTCCGCACCGGGGCCGGGGCCGGCGGCGGCGCCGGAACCAATGGCGGAGGCGCCACCGGCGGGTAGGCCTGCCAGCCCTCGTCGGGTTCGAGCTGCGCCGCGGCGGAGGTCGCGGCCAGCGCACCCACCACGGCGAGGGCTCGAGCGAGTGACGGCACGCGGCCGACTCTAGACCGGCGCCCCGGGGACCGACCACCCGCGAGCCTCCGGACGGCCCGTCGCTCCGGTCCGCGGGTGCATGCGGGCCGGTCCCTCGGATACAAGGGCCCCGTGGCGCCCCCCCCGAGCTTCGACCTGTTGAGCTTCCGGCGAACGTTCTCGCTCTTGTTGCTCTTGGTCGTGCTGCCGTCGGCGGGCCTGTCGGGCTTCGGCGTGCTGGCGATCATCAACGAGCGGGCGGCGGTCGAGAAGCGCATCGAGGTGGCCTGGTCCGAGCGCCTGCAAGCCACCGCCGGGAAGCTGAAGGCCGCGCTCGACACCGCGGCGGTCTCCGCCGACGACAGCGGCCTGGTCGTGACGGGCGAAGGCGGCGTGCGGCTCTCCGACACCGGCTTCCGGCTCACCCCGACGGCGGTGCAGACGGCCGACCCCCGGCTGCGGCTGGCCTTAGGCGCCATCGCGGCCGAGCTGCTCGGGCTGCCCGAGCGACCGGTCTTCTTCTCCATCTCGGCGCTCCAGGGCACGTACCTGGTGGCGGCGCAGCGGCACGGCGACACCACCCTCGGCGCGCGGCTCGACCCGAGCGCGGTCGAGCGGCTCATCGCCGCGAGCGCGAAGGGCTCGGGCCCCGCGGGCGAGTCGGTGCGCTTCGAGTTGCGCCCGGTGAAGTCCGAGCCGCCGGAAGGGCTGGTTGGCAAGCTGCGCGAAGCCGCGCTCGGCCCTCCGGGGCTGGCCAGCCAGCCGCTGCCGCCGCCGCTGCAGGACTACCGGCTGGTGGCCGTGCCGCAGGGAGAAGACCCGGTGGCCGCCCGGTCGACCCGCAACCGCGCCCTCTACGGGGTGCTGCTCGGCCTGTTCTACGTCACGCTGGCCATCGGAGTGGTGGTGACGGCGCGAACCCTGTACCGCGAGGCCCGCCTGTCGCGCCTGAAGACTGACTTCGTCAGCCTCGTTTCCCACGAGCTGCGCACGCCGCTGACCTCGATTCGGCTGTTCATCGAGACGCTGGCGCTGGGCCGGGTGAAAGACCCCAAGGAAACGCAGGAAGTGCTCGAGCTGCTCGCGAAGGAAGCCGCCCGCCTGTCGGACATGATTGAGAAGGTGCTCGACTGGGCGCGCATCGAGAGCGGCCGGAAGGTGTACCGGCGCGCGCCGGTGGGGGTGCAGGAAGTGGTCGACGCGACGCTCTCGGCCTTCCGCGCCCAGCGCCTGTACACCTCGGTGAAGCTGTCGTGCGAGCTGCCGGAAGGGCTGCCCACCGTCGCCATCGACCGCGACGCTATCGCCGGAGCGCTGCTCAACCTCGTGCAGAACGCCTTCAAGTACGGCGGCGAGGACAAGCGCATCGTGGTGCGCGCCCACTCCGAGCCCAAGGGCGTGGCCATCGAGGTGCAGGACAACGGCGTCGGCATCGCGCCCCGCGAGCGCAAGCGCATCTTCGAGGGGTTCTACCGGGTGGACGACCTGCTCTCGCGAAAAACCGAGGGCTCGGGGCTGGGCCTGGCCATCGCCAAGCGCATCGTCGAGGCGCACGGTGGGAAAATCACGGTGAAGAGCGACCTGGGCAAGGGCAGCGTCTTCACCATGCACTTGCCGGCCGCGGCCGAGGTGCGCCCGTGACCGAGACACCGAAGCCGGTCCGAATCCTGGTGGTCGAGGACGACCTGTCGATTCTCACCGGCCTGTCGATGAACCTGCGCTTCGAGGGCTACGAGGTGCTGCAGGCCCAGGACGGCAGGGCCGGGTTGGCCAAGGCCCTCGACGAGGCGCCCGACCTGGTCATCCTCGACGTGATGTTGCCCGAGCTGAACGGCTACGAGGTGCTGCGCGAGCTGCGCCAGCGCCGGGCGGACACCGCGGTCGTCATGCTGTCGGCGAAGGGAATGGAAGCCGACAAGATCGCCGGCCTCGACCTGGGCGCCGACGACTACGTCGTGAAGCCTTTCGGGTTGCAGGAATTGCTGGCCCGCATCAAGGCGGTCCTGCGCCGGCGCTTCCGGCCGGGCGAGGTGATGGCGTTCGGCGACGTGGCGGTCGACCTGGCCGCCAAGACGGTGACCCGGGCCGGCAAGCCGGTCGACCTGACGGCTCAGGAGTTGAAGCTGCTCTTCTACCTGCTCGCCCACCCCCGGAGGACGTTCAGCCGCGACGAGCTGTTGTCCGGCGCCTGGGGCTACGACTACGAAGGCACCGCCCGCACGGTGGACAACTTCGTCTCGCAGCTCCGCCAGAAGCTCGAACCCGACCCCGACGAGCCCCGCTACTTCGTCACCGCCCGGGGGCTGGGGTATCGCTTCGAGGGAGCGGGCGACTAGTCGCGACCACGACGGTAGTGCCGGCCCTGCCGTCGAATGGCCGGCCGTCGAAGCCGCCGAAGCGTTCTCTCGAGCCAAAGCCGGCCGACGCCAGCGCCTGCTCGAGGTCGTCCGATTCGAAGAGGCTCAGCCGCAGCCGATGAATCGCCGCGCCTTCCGCGTCTGGCCGGCGCCTCCGCTCGCGCAGGTGCGGCACGAAGGGAGGCCGCGGCGGTTCGATGGACGGCGGCTGGCCTTCGACCGAGTGTTCTCGCGGCGCGGGGGCGGCGCTTCCCACCCGAGTGGCGACGTCGAACGCGAACGTGCCCGAGTCCGTCAGGTGCCGCTTCACCGTCTCGAGAAGCATGCCCAATTCGTCGAGCGAACCCATCAGACCGAGCGCGTTCTGCGGCGCGAGCACCAGCGGAAACCGCTCGTCCACCCGGAAGCTGCGCACGTCGGCGGCGACGAAGCGAATGCGGCTCGGGTCGACCCCTTCGTGCGACCGCCGGTCTTCGGCCGACCGAATCATCGACTTCGACGGGTCGACGCCGAGCACCCGCTGGCCCTGGGCGCACAGCTCGAGGGCGATGCGGCCGTCGGCGCAGCCGAGCACCAGCGCCGCGTCGCCGCTCGACGCGGCCAGCCGGGCGTAGAACGCCACGTCGTCCGCTTTGCCGACGAGCGAGATGACCATTGAACGGTCGCCTATCACGACGAAGCAGAGTGGGCGAGCCGGGCGTGGAACGCGAAGAGCTCCGGCGGCGGCTCGTTCGGCATCAGCCTTGCGTCTCGAGGCGCCATGCGGTTCGGGGGTGCGATTCCGACGCTCGCGGTGCTGGCGGTCGCCTGGGCGGTCGGGCTCCTACCCGCCTGCCTGGAAACATGGACGCTGGGCCCGCTTGACGTGGGCTCGGTCGAGCTGGCCGATGGCGGCTGCGACGGCTCGGAGTCCGGCGGCGATGCCAGCGGGCCGTCTTGCACGGGACCCACCGGAGCAGCGCTGGTTCGGGCCGGCCCCTCCAGGCCGCTCACCCCCGCGGGAAGACCACCGGCAGCACTGACGGACGCCGGCGACGACGCCGGGGCAGACGCAAACGGAGGGGCGGACTCCGACGCCGGTGAGGACGGAGGAACCGACGCGGGAAGCGGAAGCGGCAACGATGCGGGACAGGATGCGGGACGGGACGCCGGCACTGACGGGGGCTCGGATGCCGGCTCGGGCACCCGGCCGCCGCTGGACACTCCGACGGTGGCGGGCTGGCGCTTTTACGGCCCCGCCGAAGGAGCGCCGCGCGAGGTCTTCGGCGTCTCGTCCGACGGGCAGGGCAACCTCTGGGTGGCGGGAGGCGACGAGGGGCTCTTCTTGCTCCCGGCCGGGGCCGGCAATTTCAAGCGCTTCACCGCGGCCGACGGGCTGACCCCCTTCCTCGACGCGTCGGGCCTGCACACGCAGAAGGTCATCTCGGTCGCGGGCGGGCCGGGCGGCTCGGCCTTCGCGGGGTTGCACGGCCACGCGAGCGGCTTCGAAGAAGGCGACCCGCAGAACGAGGTCCACAGCGGCGGCGTCGACCGGGTGAAGCTGGAGGGAACTCGGCTCACGGTGACCCACCTCGAAGTCGCCAGCCCCCCGGGCAAGTTCGCCGAATACCCAGCGGGCCGATACAAAATCCGCGACGTCCTGCGCATCGCCTACGACGCTTCCACCGGCGACGCCTGGCTGGGGGGCAACCACGGCATCGCCCTCTGGAACGGGCCGGCGGCCGAAATCCAAGAGCACCAGCACGTGGCCATCAACGGCTACCTGCCCTCGGGCGCCTTCACCCTCCTGTCGGGCGACTACTACGGCATCGGGCTCGACCCGAGCGGCGACGTCTGGTTCGGCGGCGGCCACCGGCTGGGGCGCCTGAAGTTCGCCACCGAGGGGCGCCAGTTCTGGGCCGACATCGACCCCGTCCTCGACGTCTGGCCCGACGCCCAGCCCTACGAGCCCCGGCCGAACGAGCGCACCGACGACCTGGTGCAGGACCTGGCGGTGGCGCCCGACGGCTCGGTGTGGGTGGGGTCGATTCCGAACGGCCTGGCCCACGTGACGCCCACCGGCAACGACTTCTACCGGGCCGAGCTGGCCGACCCGCGAGTCACATCGCTCGAGCTCGACCCCAAGGACGGCTCGCTCTGGGTCGGCCACCTCTACGGAGGCCTCACCCGCCTGAAGGGGGGCCAGGCGCGGCAGTGGGGCCCGGCCACCTTCGGCCAGGCCCTGGTGAACGTCGACGTCCCCGACATTCAGAGCGACACCTGGGACGGCCGGCGCCGAATCCTGGTCGCGTTCCGCGCCGGGGCCGTCGGCGTGTACACCGGCGACTAGGCGCGCGCGCTCGCATTTGCTTTGCTTGGGCGGCGATGGACATTCCCCCGGCACCCGTCTCACCCAAGACCGTCTTCTCGTCGAGCGCCCGGGCCAAGGAGTACCGGTTGAGCTCGCAGGAGTTCCACCTGGTGCTGGTCAACACCGAGGGCGCGGGGGCGTCGTACCCGTTGGGCTCGACCCTGAAGATTGGCAAGGAGTCCGACAACGACGTCGTCGTCGACCACCCCACGATGAGCCGCAACCACCTGGTCATCACCCGGCAGGGAGACCGCTTCCTGGTCGAGGACCTGAAGTCGACCAACGGCACTTTCATCGACGGCGCGCAGGTGCAGGTCGCCTACCTGCGGCCCGGGGCGCTGCTCGAACTGGGCGACGTGCAGTTGCGCATTCAGGCCAAGCACGCGCCGGTCGAAATCGCCCCGACCAACGAAGACCGGCTGGGAGACCTGGTCGGCGTCAGCCTGCCGATGCGGCAGATTTTCGCGCTGTTGAGCCGCATCTCGCCGACCGACTCGACGCTCTTGCTGGTGGGAGAGACCGGCTGCGGCAAGGGGGCGGCGGCCAAGACGGTGCACCAACTGTCGCCGCGGGCGGCGGGGCCGTTCATCGTCTTCGACTGCGCCTCGGTGTCCGACTCGCTCATCGAGAGCGAGCTGTTCGGCCACGAGAAGGGCGCCTTCACCGGCGCGGTCAACCAGCGGGTAGGCTGCCTCGAGCGAGCCGACGGCGGCACGCTCTTCCTCGACGAAATCGACGACCTGGCGCTCGACCTGCAGCCGAAGCTCTTGCGGGCGCTGGAAGACCGCGAGTTCCGCCGGCTGGGGGCCTCGACCGCGCCGATTCGCTTCGACACCCGGGTAGTGGTGGCCTCGAAGAAGGACTTGTGGGCGGAAACAAAGGCCGGGCGGTTCCGCGAAGACCTCTACTTCCGCCTGTCGGTCTTCACCGTGTCGCTGCCGTCGTTGCGCGACCGGAAGGAAGACATTCCCCTCTTGGTGGACGCCTTCGCCGGCTCGAAGTTGTGGGAACGGCTGCCGCCCCAGGTGCGCGAGCAGTTCAACAACCACACCTGGCCGGGCAACGTGCGCGAGCTTCGCAACGCCCTCGAGCGCGCCAAGCACATGTCCGACATGCCCGAGCTGGCGTCGGAGGTGCTGCTGCGCGAGGTGGCGGTGCCGTCCAGCACGCAGGGCGAGACGCTGCCGGTCAACTTCGGGGGCCCGTTCAAGGAGTGCAAGGAAGAGCTGGTCCGCGCCTTCGAGCGCGAGTACCTGACGCGGCTGGTGGCCCGTTCGCACGGCAACATCGCCAAGGCGGCGCGCGACGCCGGGCTCGACCGGAAGCACCTTTACTCGCTCTTGCACAAGTACGGGCTGGTGCAGAGCGAAGCGGAGTAGGCGTCAGGGGCCGGCGTCGGGCTCGGGCCCGAAGCCCGCGTCCTGGGCCATGGCCGAGAAGTTGCCGACCAGGGTGCGCCCGGCGCCGATGTCGCCGCCCGACGGCTGGAACAGCATCGAGAAGTTGCCGCTGGTGACCTGCCCAACCTGGCCGCCCGAGGTGATAACCAGGTCGCCCTTCTCGAGGGGCGGAAACAGGCGCGCCGGCTCTCCGCCCGGAGCGTGGGCGACGCTGGTGCGCTGGTGGCCCGGGGCGTACTCGCCCGCGAGGGGAATTTTCTCGCCCGGCGTCACGGTGATGTCCTTCAGCGACACCGCGACGCGCACCACCACGTCGAGGTCGGAGCCGCGGGTGTTGAGGAACGAAATCTGAATTGCCTCGTCGTTGCGGAGCACTTCCGACGAGGAAGTGGCCAGGCTGAACAATTCGCTGACGCTGCCCGACAGCGCGCCCTGGCTGGTGGTGCCGCAGCCGACCGCCAGCGCGACCGCGGCGCCGACGAGCCCCACCTTTGCCTGCCGCGAAGTCATGCGCGCGCTCACTTCTCGATGGCCAGGCGGATGGCGCCGGTGGCCGGCACCCGGTAGACGACGAAGCGCTTGCCCGACGAGAAGAAGCCAATCTTCGGCAGGTACCCGCCTTCCTCGTCCACCAGTTGGTCCTGCCAGGTGCCGCCGGTGAGCTGGCGAATGTGCAGCGAGTCTTCGTTCGGCTGACACGAAGCCTCGTTCACCCCCGACTTGTCCGAGCAGATGTAAAAGGCGATCGCCGGCTCGTGGTAGATGGGGTCGAAGGCGATGGACGGGTACCAGCCGCCCGAGCCGGTCTGGAACACCGGGTCGGGCAGGTTCCAGGTGGTGCCGTTGGCCGAGGCGCTGTACTGCAGCTTGTTGGTGCTGCGCTCGACCGCCGCCACGCCGAAGCCCACGGTCGAGTCCCAGGCCAGGGACGGGCCGCTCTGGTTGTTGCCGTTCGACTGGATGGAGATGGGCACTGTCCAGGTGCCGCTGGCGTTGCGCATCTGGAACATGACGTCGGAACCGGTGCCGCTGGCGCTCCCCAGCACACGGTCGCTCACCATGGCGGGCTGGCCGTTGGCCATCACCATGTTGATGTGCGCGCCGAAGCCCTGCTTGTTGTTGCCGCCGCAGATGGCCGGCAGCGGGTGCTGCCAGCCCGTGGGCCCGCCGATGGCGAGCTCGAGGTCGGAAGCGCCCCAGTCCTGCTGGGGGAACTGGCCGTTGTGGCAGTCGCGGTAGGCCAGGTAGGCGGTGGCGCCGTCGAAGATGACGGCGGGGTTGATGCCGACGAGGAAGCCGACGCCGTCGGACAGCGCGTTGCCGCAGGGCGCTTCGGCGCTCTTCTTCACCGCCACCTGCTCGGTCCAGGTGCCGCCGTTGCGGTACGCGAGCGCGGCGTCGCCTTGCAGCCAGTAGACCGACTGGTCGCTGCCGCCGCCCAGGAAGGCGACCGCGGGCTCGCCGCTGCCCTGGAAGGCGACCGCCACGCCGTAGTCGAGCTGGACGGTGCGAATGACTTCGGGCGTCGAAGCGACGCCATTCGCGAACTCGACGTAGCGGACCTCGTAGTTCTGCAGGACGGTCGAGCCCGAGGTTCCGGCGTCGTTGGGGTTCAAGAGGCCCGCGTCCACGCCGCCGTCCACGCTGGCAAAGTAGGCTACGCCGATGCGGTCGTCGGCCGTGACCGCCATGGCGATGTGCTTCAGCTCCATCGCCGAGGGGTCGAGCGTGACGTAGGTGTAGGCGCTGGCGCCGGAACCGCCGCCGCCGCCGTCTGCGCCGCCGTCCTTGCGCCCGCTGTCGACGACAGGGGGCGAGCAGGCGCAGCCGACGAGCAGCACCGACGTCAGCGCCGCGACGAACAACAAGATGGTCTTCATGGAGTCCCCAAGCGAGGTCTCGGCCCGCCTGCATCATACGCGGGCGGGCGCCACTTCGGAGGCTTGTAAACCTAACCGACGTTACCGATGCTCCACCTACATGGCCCTCAAGCGACGAGTCTTCCTCAAGCACTTGACCTTCGCGGGAGGAGGAGTGGTGCTCCTCGGCGACACCGCCTGCCAGAAGGACGCACCGGCGCCGCCGCCTTCTCCGCCGAAGCCCGCTGGCCTGAAGCCCACCGGGCTCACCGCCTCGAAGTACCGCACCTTCACCACCGAGGAGTACGCGGTCGTCTCTGCCGCCTGCGAGCGCGTACTCCCCAAGGACGCCGACCCCGGGGCCCTCGACGCCGACGTGCCGGTCTACATCGACCGCATGCTCCAGAGCCCCGTGCTTCACCAGATGAAGGAAGACTTCCTCTCGGGCACCGCCGCGCTCAACCGCCGCGCGAACCGCATGTTCAAGGTCGGCTTCGCGAAGGCCAAGCCCGAGCAGCAGGACGAGCTCCTGCGCATCTTCAAAGAATCTCCCGAGGGCAGCGGCGAGGCTCACTACTACGAGCTCTTGGTGGTGCTGACGCTCGAGGGGTTTCTCGGCGACCCGTCCTACGGCGGCAACAAGGACGGCGTCGGCTGGGCCCTGGTCGGCTTCAACACTGTCGGCACCCAGGCCGCCGAACCGCAGCCCGGGTACGACGGCGTCGGGCACCTCCACCACCACAAGGGGGGCTGACGGTGGCGATGGACGCGGTGGACGTGTGCATCGTCGGCAGCGGCGCGGGTGGCGGGCCGATGGCGTTCGAGCTCGGCAACGCCGGCTTCAAGGTGGTGGTGCTGGAGAAGGGCCCCCACTACAAGCGCGAGGACTTCGTCCACGACGAAATCCTCTGCAGCCGGCGCAACTTCTTCATGCCGCTGCCGTGGGAAGAGCCGCACCTGGTCCGCAAGGGCGCCACCGGCAAGTACGAGCGCACCAACAACGCCTGGACGGCCAACTGCGTCGGCGGCGGCACGGTGCACATGAGCGGCTTCTTCTACCGGCTGAAGCCCGTCGACTTCCGGCAGCGCACCCTGCTGGGCCCGGTGGAGGGCGCCAACGTCGTCGACTGGCCCATCGGCTACGCCGACCTGGCGCCCTTCTATGACAGGGCCGAGGACGTGATGGGGGTGTCGGGCAACGCCGTGCCCCACAAGTTCGCCGAACCGCGAAAGGGCAACTACCCCCTGCCCCCGCTCGACACCCACGCCTTCGGCAAAGAGGTGGACAA
>JAHFDQ010000152.1 GCA_023248915.1 Archangiaceae bacterium
CCCGGCGTGCGCACGCCATGCTCGTTCAAGATCAGCTTGGTGAGCTGCTTGTCCAGGGTGACGGCGAGCGCGTACGCGTCCGACCCGGTGTAGGGGAAGCCGAGCTCGTCGAACAGGGCCGGGTAGAAGGCCTCGCGGAAGCGCCCGCGGCGCCCTTCAGCCGTGTTGAAGATGAGGTCGGGGTTGTAGGCCTCGAGCCGGGACACCGTGCGCGAGGCCGGGCCGGACACTTCGAAGCGTTCGAGTCGGTGGCCGAGCCGCTCGATGGCCGAGGCCAGCGCGTTCACCGTGTCCTCGGTGTCGAACTCGGCCTCTTCCTCGGCGTCGGACAAACGCAAGTTGTGAGTCAATGCGATGCGCACGAAAACCCCTCCGGAACGTCAGTCGTGAATCGCCGCGCACCGCGCGGCCCGGGCCCGCCGAGGCAGCGCCTCGCGCATCACCCGGCCCGGCGCGCGAGCGTCGGCCGTCGAGCGGACCATGGGCTGGCCCGCCACCACTTTCCCGTCCACCACCTGGGTCTCCGCCCAGGAGTCTCCCAGCCTCATTCCCAGCGGGTCGCGAAGCACCTTCCAGGTTTCCAGCCCGCCGACCAGCACCGCTCCGCCCAGGAAAGCGTGGAACCCCACCTCGGGCATCAGCCCCAACAGCACCACCAGGCCGAAGGGGGCGTTGCGCAAGACGCTGTCGCGGTGCCGGGCCGGAGAACGGGTCGGCAGGTAGATCACCTTCACCCCGAACAGCTTCTTGCCCGGGCTCTGGCCCTGCAACATGCCGTCGGCGAAGAGCAGGTAGAGCAGGCCGACCACCGCTCCGGCGGGGCCGGTGATGCGATAGATGGCGACGGCGAGGCACAGGTCGGCCAGCCTCGCCCCGGCGCGCAGCAAGATCGACGCCTTCGGGTAGGGTGAGCTCTCGACGACCGGCATCGGCACCACGTGAAGGCCGTGGCGGTCGTCATCGGACATCAGGGCTGGGGCGCGGGCGGGGAAGCTCACTCGTCCTCCTCGTCGTCCGACGCCAATTGGGCCAGCCGGTCGTACGCCGACACGGGCGCGGGCGCGCCTTCCGAGGGCGCCGCGGCCAGCCGCGCCAGTTGGACGCGCGCCTCGCCGACCTCTCGCGGCGGAGCTTCGGCCCCCTCGCGGGTGAACAGGACGAAGGCCATCGAAGGCCGCCGCGACGATTCGCGCATGGCGAATTGAATACCGTCGAGCTTCCAGCCGCGCCGCGCCCACTCGTTGAGGGTGCCCTCGAGCGAGACTTCGTCCACCGCCGAGACCTCGATCACCTTGTACTGGAGCGACCCGGACCGGCGCCCGTCGCGGGCAGCCGGAGGCTTGGTGGCCTTGCGTTTCGGGCGCCTCTTCTTCATGAGCGCCCCATATGGCCGAAAACGGCCCCGCGGATCAAGCGGCTACAGCAGCTTCGCCGCGTCGAGCGCGTGGTAGGTGAGGATCAGGTCGGCCCCGGCGCGCTTGATCGAGGTGAGCACTTCCATCATCACCCGGGTGTAATCGACCCAGCCGTTCTGCGCGGCGGCCTTCACCATCGAGTATTCGCCCGAGACGTTGTACGCGGCGACCGGCACGTCGCAGGCCGCCTTCACCTTGGCGATGACGTCGAGGTAGGCCAGCGCCGGCTTCACCATCACCAGATCGGCCCCCTCTTCCAGATCGAGCGCGACTTCCTTCAGAGCCTCGCGGACGTTCGCCGGGTCCATCTGGTAGCCGCGCCGGTCGCCGAACTGCGGCGTGCTCTGGGCCGCCTCGCGGAACGGCCCGTAGAAGCCCGACGCGTACTTCGCGGCGTAGCTCATGATCGGCAGGTCATCGAAGTGGGCTTCGTCGAGCGCCTTGCGCAGGGCGCCGATTCGGCCGTCCATCATGTCGGACGGGGCGATGAGGTCGGCCCCGGCCCGGGCGCAGGTGACCGCCATCTGGGCCAGCAAGGGGAGTGTTTCGTCGTTCCTGACCTGTTGACCGGAAACGACGCCGCAGTGGCCGTGATCCGTGTACTCGCACAGGCACACGTCGGCGACCACCTGCAGGTCGGGCGCGGCGGACTTGATCTCGCGGATCGCCTTCTGCACCACCCCGTTCTCGTCGGTGGCGCCGGACGCAATTGCGTCCTTGTGATCTGGAATTCCGAAGAGGATGACCGAGGGCACGCCGAGGCTCTTGGCCTGCCGGGCCTCGACGACCGCCTGGTCGATCGACAGGTTGAACACCCCGGGCATCGCGGCGATGGGCCGGCGCACGCCTTTGCCCTCGACGACGAAGAGCGGGTAGATGAGGTCCGAGGGCGACAGGTCGGTCTCGCGGACCATCTGCCGCAGCGCCTCGGAGCGCCGCAGCCTGCGGGGACGGTGGACGGGGAAGCTCATGGGGCGCGCACCATACTGCCTACCACCAGACGTTGGAGTAAGGCCGGTGCCGCTCGGGATCATAGAAAAGGCCCTGAGGCCGCTCGGCCGCTTCCTCCCAGAGAATGCTGACGGCGGCGATGGCTCCGGCCGAGGTCAGGAGCGAGAGCACGTACGGGGTGGGAATGGTGAAGTTGCCGAGCACGATGCCCGAGAGCGCCAGCACCGCCAGTCCGACGCCGGTGCCGAAGACGTCGGCTCGCAACGTCTGAGCCGTGGTGGGGTTGTAGCGCATGAGCGCGAGCGCCAGCGCCCCGGCGCCGACGCCCGGCGCGAGCAAGAGCGCGTCGATCGCCGCCGCCGGGTTGCCCCCGGTGCCGCTGGTCTTGATGACCGCGAGGATGAGCGCCATGTACACCGTGCTCCAGTAGGCGCCTGACGCGATGAAGACGCCCTGGTTGAGGGGCATCTCTCCGCCGCCAATCACCGTCGTCAGCCAGGCGCCGAGCTCTGACCCGATGACGGCCGACCAGGTGACCAGCGCCGGGTTGCTCGAGGCGACCAGGTGCGCCAGGCCCGCGAAGAACATGCCGCCTATGGCCGAGTCGACGAGGGTGAAGTTCGCGACCGGCTCGTCAATCCAGTGGTTGAACTGCCACCAGGCCGAGAAGCCGAAGCCGACGCCCGCGCCGATCAGCGCCCCGGCCAGGAGCGCCTCGCGCTGGCTCAGGGCGAGGTTCGACCCGGACCAGGTGATCTGCGTCGCCAGCCCGCCCAGGCCGAGCATCAGGGTGTGGTGGAGCACGAAGGCCATGCTGCCGGGCCCCGAGAGGAAGGCCCCTTCCCGAAGGTGCCCGTCGAGCACCGCGCCGGGCTTCGGCTTCTCGGGGACGGCCTCGGCCGCGACCGCCGGCGGCGCGCTGTCGGGGGCGTACGACGGCCCTGGGCCTTCCGCCGGCACGCCTTCCGCGGCGGGAGGGTTGGCCCCTTCCGCAGGCGCGCCCTCGGCCGGAATCTCTTTGATCTCGGGCACCGCGGGCTTCGTCGTCCCGGGCGCGGGTTCGGTCGGCGCGGCGCCAGGGGTCGGCGAAACCGCGGGCTTGGCCGTCCCGGGCGCGGCCGGCACCGGCACCAGAATCGTCTTCTTCTTCGGAGGCGCCACGGGCGGCGTGCCGTCCGCCGGAGTCGGCGCCTGCGCGGCACCGAGGCCCGGAGCGAGGAGCGCGACGGCGAGAAGGAGCGTTCGAGCGATGGTCAAGAGGTGGTCTCCCAGTTCCGAGAAACGATGAAACGGCGAATCGGCCGCCGAATCGACAAGAAACTTCACGCCGGCAGCTCGACCAGGTCCACGAAGATGATCTCGTCGGCGCGGCCCCGAATCTTCCCGAGCACCTCGTCCGACGGGCGGGAGTCGACCTGAATCTTGCAGCAGGCGGCGGCCGCTCCCTCGAAGACGGTGTTGTCGATCTCCTGGGCGTTGATGCCTGCCTCGCCGAGGCAAGCGAGCACGTTGGCCAGCACGCCCACGCGGTCGAGGTGGCGAACGATGAGCTGGAAGCGGGCGGGCGTGCGCCGGGCGACGTTCACGCAGTTGGGCACTTCGCCCCGAACGAGGAAGCGCTCGACGATGCGCACCGCCTCGTCGGCGATGGCTTCCTGGGCCTGTTCGGTCGAAGCGCCGATGTGCGGGGTGCCGTAGACGGCCGGCAGTTGCGCCAGCTCGCTCTTCCACTCGGCCGCGCCACCCTTCGGTTCGCCGTCGAAGACGTCGGTCGCCACGAAGAGGCGGCCCGACCGGGCCTCGGCCAGGACCGCGGCGCCGTCCACCACGTCGGCGCGAGAGGTGTTCACGAACACCGAGCCGGGGCGGAGCGCGGCCAACACCTCGACGCTGATGAAGCCCTTCGTCGCCGCGCCCCCGGGGACGTGAACGCTGAAGAAGTCGGCCTGGCGGGCCAGCGCCACCAGCGACTCGGCAGGTGTGACTCCCAGGGCCTCGGCCTTCGCCTGGGTGAGCGACCTCGAGACGACCGCCACTTTCATGCCCAGGGCCCGCGCCCGCGCGGCCAGCGCCGTTCCCACTGCGCCCAGCCCGACGATGCCCAGCGTCCGGCCATAGAGGCCGCGCGCCTTCGAGAACCGCGCCTTGTCCCAGACCCCGGCGCGAGCCGCCGCCACGCAGTCGGGAAGCTTCCGGTCGGCGGCGAGCATCAACCCCAGGGCCAGCTCGGCCACCGCGATGGCGTTCTGCCCCGGGCAGTTGGCGACGAAGACGCCTCGCTCCGAGGCCGCGGCCACGTCGATGGTGTTCACCCCGGCTCCCGCGCGCACCACCAGCGACAGGCGGGTGGCGGCCTCGAACAACGCGCGCGCCACCTCGGTGCTGCGCACCACCAGCACCGACGCGTCCTTCGCCGCCTCGACCAGGCCGGCCGCTCCCAGCTTCGGCCGATAGTCGACCTCGAGCCCGAGGCCCGAGAGGGCACCCAAGTGCCGGGTCGAGAATTCGTCAGCGACAAGCACGCGCACGGTTAGCCCCCCCTCGGGGCGTCGCCGCACCCTACCACTTGTCCGCCCCCGGCCCGCCGCGACTGTGCTTTGCTTCGGAGGACGGGGCCGAACGAGAGAGGACACGACATGGGCATGTTGAAGTTCGAGGTGCCGCACTCGCTGACGAAGGTCGAGGCCAAGAAGCGCATCGAGGCACTGCTCGCCTATTGGTCCGGGAAGTACGGTATGCGCTGCGAGTGGAACGGTGACGGGGCGAAGATCTCGGGCAAGGCGGTCGGCGTCACCATCGACGCCCACCTGACGGTCACCGACCACATTGTCGGAGGCGAGGCCCGGGACCCTGGCCTGCTCCTGCGCGGTCAGGCCACCAAGTACCTGCGGACCAAGCTCGCAGATTTTCTCGACCCGAAGAAGAGCTCGGGAGACGTGGCCTAGTTGGCAGGTAAGGTAGCGGGGGCAGCCTGGTACGAGCGCCCCAGCCCGTCCGACCGGCATCCTCGAGCTTCAAACGGTCGCAGGTCAGCAGAGGGCGCCTCGAGACAAGCCAAGCGCCCGGCCCCATTCTCTGTCCTCTCAGCAGTGCGACCACCTCGGGCGACCAGACGCGCGCCCGCCCGGCGAGGTCGCCAACGACCCACCATGCCCGGCCGATTTATCGGGGTATTGTACTGAGACGAAACTAGTAGAGCACTTGTTGTCTCTATGTCGTATCTCGGTAAAGAGCCCCGAAAAACGAAACCGGGGGTAGCCGCCCAGGGCGCCGGTTCGGGTCCCTTGTGTGGCATGGCCGCCGGGGCAGTCCGGGCGGAACCGTTGCGGAATGGGCGGAGCTTCTTCCCCGGTCCGAGGGCCTGCGGGCGGCCGCGCGCCAGACCTCATTCTTCACCCATTCCGCAACGTGGCTGGACCGGCCCGGGTCGGCCGGCGTTCGGGCTGCGGCGAACAAGAAGGTCCCGAGGTTTCGGCCAGGCACCCTGCGGAGGTTCGCGCCCGCGGACCCAGCAGTTTCCGTTGGCGCCCCATCAAGGGCCAGCGGCGCCCCTTCCCGTCCTCCGCTCCCGGTTAGCGCTCTTCCAGCGCGGCGAGGGCGTACCGGGCCGCCCGCGCGATCGTCTCGGGCGAGTCGGGCATGTCGGGGTAGTGGCCGGCCAATTCACGCTGCGGGAAGCGTAGCTGGGCCAGCGCGTTGCGGTAGGCCCGGCGGGCCTCCTCGGCAGCTCCCGACTGCTCGAAGACCTGCGCGAGCAGATAGTGGCCCAACGACAACGTCGGCTCGAGGAACAGCGCCTTCTGCAGCTCGGCGCGCGCTCCGGACAGGTCTCGAATCTGCAACGCCGCGACCCCTCCGAAGATGCGGGCCTCGACGCAGAGAGGCTCGATCGCCAGCGCCGCCGTGAACGCGTCGCGGGCCTCAGCAGCGTGGCCCATCAGCGAGTTGAGGTTGCCGAGCGTGAGCCACGCGTCCAGGTCGGTGTCTTCGGCCTCGATCAGCTGTTTCACCTCGGCGAGCGCCTCATCGAATTCGCCGCGCTCGCTTCGCGCCATCGCCGCCTCGAGGCGTTCGGCCGGGCTCTGGTGAACCGCGGGTTCCGCCCGGGCCGCCCGCGCGCTCGCCGCCGGAGCCCGCCGGACCGGCGCGGGCTTCTCGCCGTGGCCGCGCTTGTGCGGCTTGGCCGCCTTCGAGTGCCCATGAGCTTTCGGCGGCGGCTCGGCCTTCTTCAGCGCCGAACCCAACAGCCCGGGTATGTCGGTGGCCCGCTCGCCCGGCTTCGGCCGCCGGTAGATGAAGGAACCTTCGATCTCGACCATCTGGAACTTGTCGTAGACCTTGAACAGGCTCTCCGAGTACCCGAGCAACAGCAGCCCCCCGGGCCTCAACGCCACGAAGAACCGGTCCATCAGCCCGCGAATGGTGGGTAGGTCGAAGTAGATGATGACGTTGCGGCACAGGATGACGTCGATTGAACCCGGCAACACCTTCGCGAACACCGGTGCCGCCAGGTTCTGCCCCTCGAACCGGACCAGCTCGCGCAGCGTGGGAGACACCTCGTACCCGTCGCCGAACGGCGTGAAGTACCGGGCCAACCGCGCTTCCGTCAGCCCGGCGACCCTCCTCCCCGGGTAGCGGCCCACCTTCGCGCTCTCGACCGCGGCGGCGTTCAGGTCGGTCGCCCAGATCTCGATCTCCTTGGGCCGGGCGCCCAATTCGGCGGCGACGATCGCCAGGCTGTACGGTTCTTCGCCGGTGGCGCACCCGGCCGACCAGATCTGCACGCGCCGGCGGGCATGCCGTGCCTCCAGCAGCGCGTCGGGCATGATGCGGGCTTCGAGGGCGTGAAACTGGCGCCCGTCGCGGAAGAAATCGGTCTTCCCGACGGTGACGAGCGGCAAGAGCGACCTCAGCTCGTGCTCGCCCGCCGCCTGCCGGAGCCTGTGCACATAGTCGCCGGAGTCCGAGATTCCGAGCGCCGGCATGTGGGCCCGGAGCGCCAGCCTCAGCCCGTAGAACCCGTCAGGGCTGATCTTCAGGCCCGCCCGTTCGAGCAACAGCGCCGCCAGGTCTTCGAGCGCGCTCTGGTCGATGGCCGGCCCGCTGTCGGTCAGCATTCCTTCACCAACCGCAACAGCGCCACGGCGATCTCGGCGAGCGGCAGCACCTCTTCGGCCGCCCCCAGCGCGATCGCCTCGCGAGGCATGCCGAACACGACACAGGAAGCCTCGTCCTGGGCGATGGTGCGCCCGCCCCGCTGGCGGATCTCGCGCAGCCCCAGCGCCCCATCGCGCCCCATGCCGGTCAAGATGACGCCGATGGCCCGCTTCTGGAATAGCTCGGCCGCGCTCGACAAGAGGGCGTCGCACGAGGGCCGAAAGCCCATCAGCGCCGGGCCGTCGTCGAGCATCAGCGTGGCGCCCGGCCCCACCTTCAGATGAGCGCCCGACGGCGCGACGTACACCGTCCCCGCGCTCATCACCGCGCCGTCCACCGCCTCGACCACCGCCATGGCGGTCGACGACGACAGCCACCGCGCCAGCCCCTCGGTGAAGCCGGTGCTGATGTGCTGGCAGACCAGCACCGGCGCCGGAAACGACTTCGGCAGCGCCGCCAGCATCGACGACAGCGCCTTCGGCCCGCCCAGCGACGAGGCAATCGCGACCAGCGGGAACGGCGGCTTGCCGTCGTCGGCCTTGGCGGGGACGCGCCGGCGCTTCTTCCCGCGCACGTGCTGCACCACCCGTACCTGGGACAACAGCACCAGCCGGCGCGCGAACTCGGCCCAGAACCCCGCGTCCGCGCGTTCGGGCCAGTCCATCATGTCCAGCGCGCCCCGGTCGAGCGCGCGGAACACGTCGTCGCGCGGCGTGCCCGCCCGGTGCAGCACCAAGATCGGCGTGGGCTTCTCGGCCATGATCGCTTCGATCACCGCCACCCCGTCGCGCGACCCCGAACCGAAGTCCATGACGATCACCGACGGCGCGCGCTCGCGCACCATCGACAGCGTCGCCCCGAAGCTGCAGCCGGCGCCGCAGGAAGTCACTTCGCCACCCTTGAACACCGGCTTGGCCGTCCGGTCGAGCGCCAGGTCTTGGTCGACGAAAAGTACGGTCGGCGCGGGCGAGCGCAGAGGAGGGCCGGCCACGGTCAAACCAGCCGCCCGAAGGTCTGCGCCAGGCTCTCGACCCCGAGGTCGCCCTTGATCAGGTAGGCGTCGGCTCCGGCGTCGAGCCCCCTTCGCTTGTCCTCGGGCGAGGCCAGCGACGACAAGATGACGACCGGCACCTTCGCGTATCGGACGTTGGACTTGATGCGGCGGGTGAGCGCGAAACCGTCGAGCTTCGGCATCTGCACGTCGGTCAGCACCAGATCGAACGACTGCGCCTGCAGCTTGGCCCAGCCGTCCTCGCCGTCCTGGGCCTCTTCGACCTGGTGGCCCAGCGCCTTGACCAGCGCGCTCTCGGTGGCGCGGGCGATGGGCGAGTCGTCCACCAAGAGCACCCGCAGCCTCTTCTGCGCCTGCGCCTCGCCGACCGGCCGCGCCAGGCGGCGCACCTCGACCATGATGTCGGGCACGTGGAGCAACACCGCCACCCGCCCGTCCTCGAGCGAGGCGGTGCCGGCGACGAACGAGACGCCCTGCAGAAACTCGCCGCCGCAGGGCTTGACCGCCACCTCGCGCTCGTCGACGAAGCCGTCGACCACCAGCGCCACCCGGTCATCGCCGTGCTTCAAGATGGCGACCGGCGGACGGTCGCTGCGCGGCCCGCCGTTCAGCCCCAACAGCGGGCCCAGCGCGACCAGGGTGATGGGCTTGCCCCGGTGCTTCATCGCCACCGTGCCGAAGACTTCGATGCGGTCTTCCGGCTTCACCCGGGCCACCGCCTCGACGTCGCCCGCGGGCACGCCGTACACGTCGTCACCCAGCCGCACCAACAGCGCGCGCATCAGGGCCAGCGACTGGGGCAAGCGCAGGTGCACGGTGGTGCCCCGCCCTACCCGGCTCGCGACCGCGACCGACCCGCCCAGCGCCTCGACCTTCTGCTTCACCACGTCCATGCCCACGCCGCGGCCGGACAGCTCGCTCACCTCGTCGCGCGTCGAGAAGCCGGGCAGGAATACCAGGTCGATGGCCTCGCGCTCGGTCAGCGCCGCCGCCTGGGCCTGGGTGAGAATGCGCTTGGCGACCGCCGAGGCGCGAATCCGCTCGGGGTCCATTCCCCGGCCGTCGTCGTCCACCTCGACGTGCAGCATGTCTCCGTCCGCCCGGGCCCGGATGGCCAACTGGCCGGCGGCCGGCTTGCCCAGCGTGCGGCGGACATCGGGAGTCTCGAGCCCGTGATCGACGGCATTGCGCAACAGGTGGATGAGCGCGTCGCGCACGTCGCCCACCATCGACCGGTCGACGCCGACCGACGTCTTTTCGATCTGCAGGTCGACGTCCTTGCCCTGCCCGTGGGCGATTTCCCGCACCGCGCGCGGGAAGGCCTCGAAGATGGTCGCCAACGCCACCAACCGCGCCTCGGCGACGTGGTCGGCCAGGTTCGACAGGTTGCCGTGCAGCGTGTTCAACCCGTCCATGTGGTGGCGTTCGAACCGGAACGTGTCATCGCGGAGGAAGTGCAGGTCGCTCTCGAGCTGATCGAGGCTGGCCCGCTCGGTGACGTCGTGAGAAAACTTTTCGCCGAAGCGCAGGAACCGGTCCGACACCCGCGAGAACCGCTGCAAGAGCTGCGACAGCTCGGCCGTCCGAAGCTTCGCCCGCGCGCTCTCGACCAGCAGGTCTCCGGCGACCAGCCCGAGCCGGTCGAGAATCTCGACGTTCACGCGGATGCTGCGGTCCAGCGGGGCTCGGCGCTCGACCGCGTGCTCTTCGTCCGCGCGCGAGGGCGCCGGACCCACGGCAGGCTTCAGGGGTGCGGTCGCCGGGCCAGGGGCCGGGGCCCGCTCGGCGCCGGGCGCGACCTTTGCGGCCTTGCGCGGCGCGATCGGATTCAACGGCGGCTCGGGGTGGCCCGAGGCCTGGGACAGCGCCTTGACCATCGCCGCGGCCTCTTCGGTGCCGCCCTGGGCCGCTTCGGTGTCGTCGAGCAGGTCCTGCACTCCGTCGCAGGCGCGCAGCATCAGGTCCGCCGCGACCCTCGCGGTTGCCTTGCCTTCCCGGAAGCTCTTCAGCAGGTCTTCGGCGGCGTGCGCGAGCTGGCCGATGGCGGCCAACCCCAACATCCGCGCCTCGCCTTTCATAGTATGCAATTCGCGGGCGACCTCGTCGGCCGCGGCGGTGGACGAGGGCTTCTCGAGGTCGATGACCCCCAGCTGTATCTTCTGCAGCCGGTCTGCCGTCACCTCCACGAACTTCTTGAGGAGGGACTTCTTGAGCGCCTCGGTGTCCAACCCTGTCGCCCGCTAGTCCGCCCGGAAGCGCTTGATCAGCTCGGCCAGGCGGCCGGCCAACTGGGTGAGTTCGGCGGCGGCCCCGGTGGCCTGCTTCGACGCCTGGGTGGTCTGCCGGGTGACGTCTTCGATCTCGGCCATCGACGCCACCACCTGCTCGGTGGCGGTGCGCTGCTGCTGGGTGGCGAGGTTGATGACGCGCGCCGCGTCGGACGTTTCCTGCACCCCCGACAGAATGCCTTCCACCGAGGTGGCCGCGACCGACCCCAGCTTCTCTCCCGACTCGGTGGCCGTCTTCGACGCGTCGGCGGCGCCGGCGGCGGCCGCGGTGGCTTCGCGAATCTCGGTGATCAGGTTCTTGATCTCCTTGGTCGACTCGAGGACGTTCTCGGCCAGCCTCCGCATCTCGGCCGCGACGATCGAGAAGCCCTTGCCCGCTTCGCCCGCCCGCGACCCTTCGAGCGCGGCGTTCAGC
>JAHFDQ010000153.1:0-6474 GCA_023248915.1 Archangiaceae bacterium
CCTCGACCCGACCGACGCCACCGAGCTGATTCACCACTTGCTCAGGCTCGCCCGCGAAGGGTCTGAGCCGGCGACCTGCGTGCTGTCCTACTTCGTCGCGGCGCTTGGGCTCGAGGCGGCGCAAATACCCTACGCGGCCTCGCTGAAGCGCCTGGCCATGCTCCAGGAGCTCGAGCCCGTGGCGGCGCTCTTCCCCGACGGCCCCCCGGTGAAGGAGTTCGACCCGGGCGCCGCGGCGAAGGCCGACGCCAAGCTGTTCACGTCGACGCTCGGCCACATGAAGACCCGGGCGCGCATCACCACCAACCCCGACGAGCTGTCGAAGCTGGCGATCGCCTCGGACGCGTCGGTGGTGCGAAACGTCCTCCTGAACCCCCGCCTCACCGAGGACGGGGTGGTGCGCATCGCCGCGCGCAGGCCGGCCCGCCCCGAGCCGCTGGTCGAGGTGTGGCGGTCGACCAAATGGTCCGTGCGCCACGCGGTGCGGCGGGCGCTGGTGTTCAATCCCTACCTGCCGCCCGAGGTGGGGGCGAAAATAGTCCCCTTGCTCACCTCGGCCGACCTGGTCGAATTGGCCAACGACTCGAGCGTGCACGAGGCGCTGCGCGCCCAGGCGCGCGGGCTGCTCGAACCGGCGGACCGGCCGGAATAGCGGCGCCCGTCAGGTGCGCGGAACGCCCGACCCCGCGCCGCGGGGGGGCGTGACTGGACGCGGGCCGGACCGCGGCGTGACGTCGATGAGGTCGGCGCCGCGCGCGGCCTTCTTGAACGAGTAGACGAAGCGGCCGACCGCGTTGCCGAGCGCGCCCATGCGAGAGGCCGAGAACACCACGACGATCACGAAGCCGATGACGACCCACTCGCCGGGACCCAGGTGCATGGCGCCAACATGCAGAATCCCGGGCCCGGGCGCAACCCGGTCGCTGCTTGACCCGGGCCCGAACCGGTGACCCAATCGGCGCGCATGCTCGTGCTCGGCCACCGGGGCGCCAGCGCCGACGCCCCGGAAAACACGCTGTCCGCCTTCCGCGCCGCGGCCGACCAGGGCGCCGACGGCGTCGAGCTGGACGTGCAGCGCTGCGCCTCGGGCGAGCTGGTCGTCTGCCACGACGAGCGCCTCGACCGCCTGGCGGGCCTGCACTGGGAAGTCGTCAGGACTCCGTGGTGGAAGCTCAAAGAGGTCGACGTGGGCACCCGGCTGGGGTTCGCCCCCGAGCGGATTCCGCTCTTGGAAGAGGTCTTCGACGTGCTGCCCAGGACCGCCTGGGTCAACGTCGAGCTGAAGGGCCAGGGGGTCGACGACGGCGGGCTCGCCCGGCGGGCAGGAGACTACGTGGTCGGCGCCGGCCTCGAGGGCCGGGTGCTGTTCTCGAGCTTCAACCCGATGCTGCTCCTTCGGCTGGCGGCGGCGCACCCGGGCCTCGCGCGCGGCTACCTCATCGACCCCGACGCGCGTTTCTTCGTCCAGGCGCACCTGGTCGCCCCGTTGGTCTCGACCCGCTCGATTCACCCCCACTTCGGAGCCTGCACCGCCGGCCGGGTGGCCCGTTGGCACGCCCGGGGTTTCCAGGTCGTCACCTGGACGGTGGACGACGTCGCCTGCGCCCGCGCGCTGCGCGACCTTGGCGTCGACCTCGTCATCACCAACCGGCCCGGGGTGCTTCGGCGAGGGCTGTCGCCCGGCTAGAAGTCGAGCCCGAGCGTGAAGTTCACGGTGAGCAGGTCGGGCATCGCGACATCGGTGTCGGTCGTCGCGTCGTGGAACTTGCCGAGCCTCGACAGTGACACCTCGGCCCCTATTTGCACCACGCCGCCGATGAACCTGAGGCCGCCGTAGACGCGGCTGTGCTGGTTGGCGCCGAGGCCTAGGTCTTCGAACACCGTGGTGTCCTGAAGCTGCGAGTTCTTCGAGCGCATGGACTCTTCGTTGGTGCGCGAAGGCCGGAAGTCAACGATGCCCGAGGTCGCGCTCACCCAGACCAGGTTCCAGCCCGCGTAGGGGTAGAGCGTAATCATCCCCCCGACGGCGAACTGCTTGCCCAGCCCGATGTCGAGTCCAGCCGCGGTGAGGTAGAAGTCGCGGGTGTTGAAAAGCCGGGTGCCGTACCCGCGCACGCCCAGGTCGGGCAGGTAGGTGAAGCCCTCGTTGAGCGCCCACTTGACCTCGAGGGTGCCCACCGCCATGCGGCTCTTCTCTATCCACCCGGTGCGGGTGCCGACCTCGAACGAGAAGGGCAGGCCCTTCCGCAAGTGCACCGACGGAACCAGCACCGACGACGGCACGGCCTGCTCGGTGGGCATCGCGAACTGCGCCGTCTTCCACTGCACCACCGACAGCTCGGCGTTCACCGCGAAGCCGGAGTGGCCGAGCGTCTCGGGAGGGCTCAGGTTCACCGACGTCAGCGCGGCCGCCAACTCGCGCGCGAAGCTGCGGAAGGCGGCGTTGGCCCCGGGGGTGCCCAGCGCCACGAAGGTCGGCTGCCCGGACGTCTTTGGAATGTTGCAACCGCCCTCGGCCGGCTCGCAGATCACCGGAGCCGGCTGCCCCAGGCGGTAGACCAAGAAGTCGTAAGGGTCGGCCAGCGCCAGGCCGCTGCCGAGCAGCGTGGCGAGCTGCGCCCAGCGCCGTAACCTCAGCATCCTCGAGAAACCTCCCGGACAACGGCCGACTCGACCCGGCCGACGGTAGTTCGCGGCCGGCCCGGGATCAACAAAAGGACGGCACCTACTCCTTGGCCTTGCCCTCGAGCCCTTCCAGCTTCTGGGCGATGGCGGCCGGGCGGCGCCGTATGAGGAGCGTGCGCCGGCTGGCGTAGTCCTGGCTCTCGCGCGCCACCACCAGCACCGCGTTCGTGCCTTCCTTCAAGGCGAAGTCGGTCGAGAACTTCAGCGTCGACGACTTGCCGGGTTCGTCCGACGCGCCCTTGAAGAACACCTTCTGGTCGTTGACCAACACGTACACGTCGAGCAGCGCCTGCGAGTTGCTCACCAGCCCCGAGAGCACGAAGTGGTCGCCCTCGGCGACGGTGCCGCCCTGCGCCGGGTCGACCGAGAGGCTGATCTGCGGTGGGTCGCGGTACAGGACGCGCTCGAAGTCCTTCTGCGGGGCCGCCTTGGCCCCCTTGCCGTCCTTGACGTCCACGGCGCGCACGAAGGCGAACCGGTCCTTGTCCCACTCGACCTTCACCATCGCGCCCGAGCGGCCCACCTGGGTGAGGACGGCTCCGTTGGGCAGGCGGGCGATGGGCTTGCCGTTCGGGTCGATGCTGCCGAGCACTTCGGCCTTCTCGGCCACCTTCACCACGCCCTTGATTGCCTCGACGTCGGCGCCGGCCTCTCCCACCGGCAGCTCGAGCTTCTCCGAGGCGAACTCCTCGAGCGGTTCGTCGAGGATGGCCAGCTTCAGCGCGTAGGTGTCGGCCTTGAAGCCCTTCTTCACCTCGAGCAGGAAGTGCGCCGTCTTGGTCTCGCCCGGCGCCATCTCGCCCAGCTTGAACCGCCCCTTCTCGATGAAGACGTTCTGGTCGGCGGCGTTCTTGATCTGCGCGAACGAGTCGAGCGCCTTGCCCTTGCCCACGTTCGTGACGTCGAGCAGAAGCTCGACCTCTTCGCCCCGCTCGGTGACTCCGTCGCCATTGCAGGCAGCGCAGGTGTCGAGCACCTGCCAGGTGAACGCGAACGAGGGCCGGGGCAGCTCGAGGAAGTTGACCTCGGACACCAGCGTCTCGGGCAACAGCCCCGAGTCGTCCGCGAACCGGACGGTCAGGTCGTCGCGGCGCGACGCCAGGTCCTTCGGCACCTTCACCGGCACCGACCAGGTCTTCCGTTCGCCCGGCTTCAGGGCGCCGAAGACGAACTCGCGGCGGTCGAGGTACGGGTCTTCGGACTCGGTCCAGCCGCGCAGGCGCTTGACCACCTCGGCGCCCCGGTTCTCGACCGTGAGTTCGAGCGGCGTCGTCTCGCCGGCCAACAGCTTCTTCTCCGGCCCCGGCTTCACGCTGCCCGAGAGCTGCACCGCCTTAGGGGTAGGGCCGGGCGTCCAGTCGATGCCGAGCGACGTAATCGCGGCCGAGATGCGTTCGTCCTCTTCGCGCCGCTTCTGGTCGACGAAGCCGCGGCCGGCCTCGAGCATCTTGTCGCGCTTCAAGAAGGGAGCCTTCAGGACGAAGTCGCGGGCGAACACCACCTCGAAGTCTTCCTTGATCTCGTCCTGCGACTCGGCGTCGAGCTGGTCGTCCAGGTCTTCCTCGGACGGCGTGTTGTCGGTGTCGAGCAGCGGGTGCACCGACTTGTCCTTGTCCTTGGGCTTGTCCTTCTTGGGGGCCTTCGGGTCCTTGGCGGCGACCTCTTTCTCTTTCTCCTTCGGTTCGGCCTTCAGGTACTTCAGCGTCTCGGAAGGCTTGTCGCGGAAGACGACGTCCTCGCGCTTCTTCACCGCCTGCGCGTTCGACGGGTTGCCGAAGTGGTGGTCGAGGTCGGCCTCGCCCATCGACTTGCGCGGCGCGAAGACGTCGAGCCGGTCGTGGGTGACGCGGGTCGGCACCAGCTCGATGTCGGGGGTGATGCCGACCTCTTGAATCGACACGTCCCCCGGCGTCAGGTACTTGGCGATGGTCAGCTTCAGGGCGCTGTCGTCGGGGAAGTCATACAGCACCTGCACCGACCCCTTGCCGAACGTCTGCCGGCCGATGATGACGGCACGGTTCAGGTTCTTCAGCGCGCCGGCGACGATCTCGGACGCCGAGGCGCTGCCGGCGTTCACCAGCACCACCACCGGGTAGGCGTCGTCGGTATCGTCGGAGTGCGCCTTCTTCTCTTCGCGCAGCTTGTCGGACAGCCCCACCGTCGCGACGATGGTGCCTTCGGACAGGAACAGGTCCGACACCTGAATGGCCTGCTCGAGCAGCCCGCCCGGGTTGCCCCGGAGGTCGAGGACCAGGCCCTTCAGCGCCCCGCCGCCGACGTGGGCGGCGGTCGACAGGTCCTGCAGGGCCGCCTGCAGGCTGCGGGTGGTGTTGCCCTGGAAGTTCTTCAGGCGCACGTAGCCGACGTTCGAGGCGAGCAGCTTCGACTGCACCGACTCGATGTTGATGAGAGCGCGGGTGAGCGTCATCACCTGGGGCTTTTCGAAGGTCTTGCGGTCGATGGAAAGGACGACCTTCGAGTCGACCGGGCCGCGCAGCTTCGAGACGGCCTCGTTCAGGTCCATGTTGACGGTCGACTCTTCGCCGATCTTCTTGATCTGGTCGTCCTTCTTGATGCCGGCGCGGTAGGCGGGCGTCTTCGGCAGCACCTTCACCACCGTCAGGTTGCCTTCCTTCATCTGGATGACGAAGCCGAGGCCGCCGAACTCGCCCTTGGTGGTGAGCTTCATCTCGCGGTACAGCTCGGGGCGCAGCAGCACCGAGTGGGGGTCGAGCGTCGACAGCATTCCGTTGACCGCCGCGTACTCGATGTCGCGGGTGTCCTCGATGGGCCGCATGTTCTTGCGGATGAAGTCGAAGACGTCCTTCAGCGTGAAGGACATTTTCCAGAGCGAGTCCACGTGCGCGAGGTCGAAGTCCTTCACCTTGCCGTTGACGTTGACCTTCAGCGTCCCCGCCTCGACGTTGCCGTCCACCATCACGTCGGGCACCGTCTTCTCGACGTACTCGAGCGCGGCGACCATCATCTCCTTCGGCTTCACCCGCTTCGGGTCGACGTAGTTGTCCTTCACGTAGAGGATGACCTTGGTGAACACGCGCAGCGCGGCCAGGTCGTGCGGCGGCTTCTCGGCCGGCTTCGACGGTTCGGCGCCCTCATCCCAGTGAGCGGCCGGCCCGGCGACCGCTTCTCCCATCGTCAACGGCACTGGCGCGCGGTCGTTGCCGACCAGGGCCCAGGCACCGAGCAGAACCATCAGCGCCACGGCCCGCCCAACGAAACGCATCATGAAGTGGCTCTGGGACGACGAATGGAAAGAGAAGGAAACTGTTCGCTCGAGTGGCCAAACGCTGCCCCGGCCGCGGTCATTCCAAGCCTAATCACCTACATCGGGCGCTTCAAGCGACAGCCCAGTAGCGCCTGGTGCTTTTCACCAACCACGGCGAGGCGATTGGGGGCTTGGCCGGTTATAAGCGACGGAAGGCCGCTCGCAGGCCAGCCATGTCCCTCGACCTCGCCCGCGCCGACGCTTTGCCCCTCGGGTCGACCGACGAGCTCGTCAACTACTTCCGCGCGGCCGAGTTGCCCCGCGAGAAGCACCGGCTGGGGCTCGAGCACGAGAAGCTCGTCTACGGGGCGGCCCCGGCGGTTCCGGTCGGGTACGACGGCCCCTCGGGCATCGGCGCGCTCCTCGCGAACCTCGCCAGGGGCGGGCAGGAAGAGATTCGCGAGGCCCCGGGCGCGCCCATCATCGCGCTGCGAAGGGCCCAGGCGCTCGTCACCCTTGAGCCGGGCGGTCAGCTCGAGCTTTCGGGTGCCCCTGGCGCCACG
>JAHFDQ010000153.1:6484-11235 GCA_023248915.1 Archangiaceae bacterium
AAGAGCTGGCTCGGGCCGCCGCGCCGCTCGGGCTTCGCTTCGCCGCCGTCGGGTACCGCCCGTTCGGCAGGGTGGGCGCGATGCCGTGGATGCCGAAGAGCCGGTACGCCGCCATGCGCCAGTCGCTGGGCAGCCGCGGCCCCCTCGCGCTCGACATGATGTTGATGACGGCGACCGGGCAGGTTTCGCTCGACTGGGCGGACGAGGGCGACTGCGCGCGCAAGGTGACGCTCGCCGCCCGACTCAACCCGCTCGTGGTGGCGCTGTTCGCCAACAGCCCGATCGTGGACGGGCAAGTCACCGGCTACCTGTCCTATCGCAGCCACGTCTGGACCGAAGTCGACCCCGCGCGCTGCGGCTACTTCCCCGCCATGCTCGACGGCTCGTTCTCGTACCGGAAATACGTGGAGTGGGCGCTCGACGCCCCGATGCTCTTCCTGCGGCGGAACGGTGAGTACCTTCGCCCGGGGCTGACCTTCCGGGCCTTTCTGGCGAGCGGCTTCGACGGCGATCGCGCGGTGATGGCCGACTGGGTGGACCACCTGTCGACGCTGTTCCCCGAGGTGCGCATCAAGCGGGTGCTCGAGATTCGGGGCGCCGACTCGGTGGGAGCCGCCCAGACGGCGGGCCTGGCCGCCCTGATGCGCGGGCTGCTCTACGAGCCCCAGGCGTTCGCCGAGGCCGAACGGCTGCTGCCCCGGCTCGGGTTCGGAGACCACCTGGCGCTGCACGAAGAGGCTCGGCGCTTCGGCTTGCAGGGGCACCTGGGGCGCACGCCGCTGTCTGCGCTGGCCCGCGAGCTGGTCGCCATCGCCCGGGCGGGCCTGGCGAGGCTCGACCCCGACGACGTGCCGACGTTGGAGGCGCTCGCCGAGGTAGCGGCCAGCGGCCATTCGCCGGCCCTGCGCCTCATCCAGGCGTTCGAGAAGAGCCAAGACCCGGCCCGCCTGCTGGCCGGGTGCGCTCCCTAGGCCTTCGCCCGCTTCAGGGCGGTTTCGATCGCCGAGAAGGCGTACGAGTCGGGGCCGTACCGCCCGAGAATCATCGGGTTCGGCTTGGAGCCGTCGAGGAGGAACGGGCCGTGGTTGCCCGCCTTCAGGGCGTACCCGGCCACCGGCTTCTCGGCGACGATCTCGGTCGTCTTCGTCTCGCCGCGCAGCACCCGCTTGACGGTCAGCTTCACCACCTGCGAGGCGGTCTTCGCGCCGACGCTGGTGTGGCCCGCGGGGGCCTGCACCTTCGGAACGGCCGGGCCCTGCGACACCACTTCCTTCACTTCGGCGTCCACCACCCAGGTGGCCTTGGGAAGTACCTCTTCCAGCGGTTCGGGGGGCAATGCCATGGTCGCTCCTAGGTGTACATCAGCGTCTGGTACAGCTTGTTGAAGTCCTTGAGCTTGAGCAGGAAGACGCCGTCGTTGGGGCCGTTGCCCGCGGGCTCGCTCTCGCCCCAGGGGTTGCGCAGCTTGACGTACTTCTCGCCGTTCTTCACCTCGTACCCCAGCACCGAGTAGGAGTGGTCGGCGTAGACTCCAGTGTTGGTGTAGAGGGCCGACTCGCTCTCGCCGTGGGTGCCCGCCGAGACCGGCTGCTTGTCGTCGATGGCCTTGGTGAGCGTGCGCCAGACGCTGTCCTCGTTGCCGGGATAGACGCTCTGTGACTCGCCGTCCCGCCCGAGCACCGCCTCGAACACGTCGTTCGACATGCCGCCGCTGCCGATGGTGTTGTAGCTGCCCTTCCACTGCGCGTAGGACTTCTCGATCAGCGGGAACCAGAGTTCCATCGTCTTCTCGCCCTTGTCCGAACCGAGGGACGCGCCGTACAGCGGGCCGCCCCATGAGCGAACGTAGAGGTCGCCGTCGATCTTGATGGGCACGTCCTTGAACTGCCCGGTCGCCCAGTCCTTCTCCTTCCAGGTCACGGTGTAGGTGCCGTCGCCGTTCTCCTTGATCATGTTCTGCACGGCATCGGCGTTGTTCTGGGCGAGCGCCGCCATCGCCGACGGGAAGTAGCAGTCGCCTAGCTGGCCCTGCTGAACGTCCATCGGTGACGCACCGTCTTTGAACAGCGGGCCGGTGAAGCGGCGCTTCTCGAACCTGGGCGTGCCGTCCGGGTTCAGCTCGTCCTTGTGCAGGGCCGGGTCCTTCACCAGATCGACGGTGCCGGGAGTGCCTCCGGGCACGGTCAGCCGGCCGACCTCGGTGGCGAAAGTCAGGTTGTTCTTGCCGTCGGAAGCAGCGACCGCGAAGACGTCACCGGCCTTGCCGTTGACGGAGAAGCCGGCAGGGAAGCCGCCCGTCTCGGTCACGGTCACCTTCGTCTTCTCACCCGTCCGCTGGTTGGTCAGCTGGAGTGTGGCGCCCGGCTCGGAAACCTGGCGGCTCTCGTTGATGTTCGCGACGTTCACCTTGCCACCGCCGGCGTCGGTCAGGCCGATTCGGAAGAGCGCGACCACCGCGTTCCGGCTGTCGCTGGCGCCCAGGCCGTGCGCCTTGACCGTCACCCAGTCGCCGGTGGAACCGTCCGAGTGCCGCGCGCGCATGCGGATGAGGTCGCCTTCCTGCATGTCGGGCAGGGCGTTGGCGCTGAACTTGCCGAAGTTGTCGGCGTGGCCGATCACCATCGTGTCGTCCATGTGCAACCGGCCACCGGGGGCAGTGGTCAGGTTGATCGCCTCGATGGCGTCGCCGGCCTTGGCGGTGCCCGTGATGCCGGCGTGCTGATCTCCCGTAATCTTCAAGCTGCCGTCGCCGGCCGGGGGTGGGGGCGAGTTCCGGTCGAGCACCGCCTCGAGCAACTGCTTGGCCGACGCCTCGAGCGGCACCGTGCCGGAGTCGAGAATCGTTCCCAGGTCGGTCTTCTCGGAGGCCGACATGCCCTTCTTGATGAGTTCGACCTTCTGTTGGAACGTCATGCCGGGCGCCTGGAGCTTCTGCAGCACCTTCGACGAGCTCGAGCCCGCGCGGTCACCAACTTCCGCCAACAGCGCGAGGACCTGGCTATCGCCAATCTTGACGGCCGGATTCGTCAGGCGCTGCCGCTCGAGGTTGGCGTAGAGAGTTGCGAGCTTCTGGTCGGAAATTCGAATGGGCATTTGCGAGGTCCCCTGTGACTTCGTGCGTGGCCGGATGCTAAGCGATTAAGTAAGGCTGCTCCAAGTGCCTACATTGTCGCCAGGCCAGCACGCCGGTTGCTGTAAAAGGTGTTGACTACTGTTGGGATTTACCGAGCAGCTTCCTGAGCCCGCGGAACAGCCCGCTCGGCGAGTCGGGGGCCTGACCGGGCAGGGGAGCCTCGGCGAGCAGCTTTGCGATCGTCTCGTCGCTCGCGTCGGCGGTCGCCACCGTCACCGCCACCTTCCGTCCGGTGGGCCCGGCAGCGGTGAGGTCGAGCCGGCCGTCCGGGCTCACCGCGAACTTGACGGTCAGCTCGCCGCCTCGGTCGCTCGAGGTCTGGAGCGAGCCCAGGTAGTCGTTCTCCTCGGCGACGGCCGAGGTGCCCTGGAAGACCGCGATGCCAATCGGCTGGTTGGCCTGAACCGGCACCGAGATCGTCTTCACCGTGGGCAGCCGGGTGTTCTTCTCGAGCACGCGGGACATGCCGCCGCCGCGCACTCCGATGCCGATGGGCATGGACAGTACTTCCGACAGGCTGGCCCCCGTCTTCCCTTGCTGGCGTTGCAAGAGCGAGTCGCCGAGCAGCGCCGCGCCGACGGCCACCGCGCTGTGCGGGTCAACCTCGGCCCGAATCACCCTGCCAAAGACTTCTTCCAGGCGGCGGCGCACCAGCGGCGCCCGCGACTGGCCGCCGACCAGCAGCACCTCGTCCAGGCCGCCCGGCTTCAGGGCTCCGGCGTCGAGCACCATGCGGGTGACCTCGAGGGTGCGCTCGACCAGGTCGGCCGTCGCGGCTTCCAGCCCGGCGCGGGTCACCGCCGCGTCCAGGTCGACCGGCGAGCCGTCGGGGCGGTGCAGCGCGAAGGGCACCCTCACCTGGAAGCTGTCGACGTCGGACAGGGCGATCTTGGCCTGCTCGGCGGCGTCGAGCACCCGCTGCGCCGCGAGGCTCGACTCGTCGAGCTTCGAGCGAACGTCCTCGGGCAGGGTGTCGATCAACTGCCGGGCCAGCCGGACGTCGAAGTCGAGGCCCCCCAGGAAGTTGTCGCCGCCGGTGGTGACGACTTCGAGGTCGTCTCCGGTCAGCTCGACGACCGAGGCGTCGAAGGTGCCGCCGCCCAGGTCGTAGACGAGGATTCGCTTCCGGGCCAGGCCGCGGCCGTGGCCGAACGCGAGCGCCACCGCCGAGGGCTCGTTGACCAGCCGCTCGACGGTCAACCCCGCCAGCCGCCCCGCCTCGAGCATCGCGGCGCGCTGGTGGTCGCTGAAGTAGGCGGGCACGCACAAGACCGCCCGCGACACTTCGTGCCCCAGGTAATTCTGAGCCGCGTCCTTCAACTCGCCGAGCAGCATCGCCGCGAGCTCGGAGAGCGAGTAGACGCGGCCGCCAAGCTCGACGCCCGCGTCGCCGTTCATGTCCGGCACGACGGTGTAGGCGAAGCGCTGGGTCATCTCGCGCACCTTGCGCGAACGGGCGCGCTGGCCCATCAGGCGCTTCGCGCCGTATACGGTGTTACCGGGGTCGACCAGAATCTGCGCCTTGGCGCGCGCCCCCACCAGGAAGCGCCCCTTCTCGTCGAGCGACACCACCGAAGGAATCGCGAGGGTGCGGCCGTCCGAGCCAAGCGGAATCAGG
>JAHFDQ010000539.1 GCA_023248915.1 Archangiaceae bacterium
TTGATGAACTCCATCGCGATGTAGTAGTTGCCCCCCTCCTGCCCGAGATCGAAGATCTGCACGCAGTTGGGGTGGTTCAGCCTCGCCGCCAGCCGCGCCTCTCCAAGGAAAAGCTCGGTGAACCTGGCGTCTCGCGCCAGCTCTGGGAGAAGGGTCTTGATGACCACCGACTTCTCGAACCCGGCCGGGCCGCTCGAGTTGGCGAGCCATACGTCGGCCATGCCGCCCGAGGCCAGGCGTCCCAAGATCACGTACCTGCTCAGCGAGGGACCCAAGTCAGGGCTAAACGCTACTACAGGCCGAGTCGGAGCAATAAGCCCTCGCCGCCCCAGGCGTGTACACTCACCTTTTCCGGGAGGCGCACATGTCGAGGCTGCTGCCGATCGCGTTGGTGCTGGCGGGACTCCCCCTGCCGGCGGCGGCGGGGGCAAAGCAGGACATCGAAGAAGCCAACCGACTCCTGGACGCCGTTCAGGAGGAAAACGCCAGCGCGCTGCTCTCGAAGGCACTGAGTCGCGGTGACGCCTCGCCTGCCCAGCGGGCGGAAATGGGCATTCTCCTGGCGATCGCCCGGTTCAACCTGCGCGACGTCAAGGGCACCCGAACCGCCTTCCGGTCCGCCCTGGACGCCGACCCGACCGTCCGGCCTCCCAAGAGCCTCCCGCCCAAGGGGTGGTCGATCTTCGAAGAGGTCCGGGTCGAGCGCGACAAGGACCTGGCGAAAGCCGCAGAGCCCCCGAAGGTGGCCCCGGGAAGCGGGCCCATCAAGGTCGGCCAGCCGGCGCCGACCCCGCGGATGTCTGGGCGGAAGATCGCCGGCATCGGCGTGACCGCGGGAGGAGTCGCGGCCGCGGTCGCAGGAGCGGTCGCCCTCCAGAACGCAGCGGGGCTGCGCAACCGCGCCGTGGCCGAACCCGACGCGATGACCAGCGCGGCCCTGTTCAAGAGCGGCGCCTCGAGCAACACCGCCGGTGGCGTGTTGCTGGGAATCGGAGCCGCTGCCGCTGCTGCCGGCGCGACCTTGTTCCTATGGCCGGAGGGTGGACATCCGGCCGCCGTGAGCGTCGGACCCGCCGGAGTGAGCATGGCCGCGACCTTCTGACCGCGGTCTCTGTCGGACGGCCGGCGGCGGCCTAGTTACAGGCGCCGGCAACGCAATTCTTGCTGGCGCCGGGACCGCAGGGAGAGCTGTTTCCGCACCGGCAAGCCCCATTAACGCAGTTGTCGGCCTTCGCGGCATCGCACGCCGCGCACGCGCTGCCTGCCGTTCCGCACTTGAGCACCGACGGCGTCACGCACTGGTTGGCTTGGCAGCAACCGCCGGCGCAACTCGTGGCATCACAGGCGCACGTGCCCGCGGCGGTGCACCGCTGGCCGAGGTTGCACTCCGCGATCGACCCGCAGGTGCACACTCCTGCCGTGCAGCGGTCGGAAGTCGCCGTGACACACGAGACGCAGACCGCTCCCCCCGTACCGCACGAGGTGTCGCTCGAGGTTTGACAGTCACCGCCAAAGCAGCAGCCGCTCGGGCAGTTGGTGGCGCCGCAGCCAGTGCAGGTGCCACCCGCACAGGTGCTGCCCGCGTGACACGACTGGCACGCTCGGCCTCCCGCTCCGCACTGCGTGCCCGCGTCGCCCAACGCGCAGGTACCGTTGTCGCAGCAGCCCGCGCAGTTGCTCGGACCGCAGGGAACGCCACCGCCGTCGCCGCCGTCGCCGCCGCCGCCGTCCGTCGTTCCGCCACCATCGACCTCACCGCCATCGGGAACGCCGCCGCCATCGCCGCCCCCGTCGGGCACACCGCCGGTCCCGCCCCCTCCCCCTCCACCGCCGGCGATGCAACTGTCGTTGATGCAGAGGTACCCCGGAGGGCACGCGCCGTCCGGGCACTTCTTCCCGGAGTAGTCGATCGGCGGGTAGCTGCAGCCGAGGGCGACGAAACTCAGCGCGATTGCGCACACCCGGTGCAACATCCACGCTCCTCGGTCGGGGTCCGGCTGCGAATAGTACACGACGGGCTCGGCGTCCGTCTTCGAGCTGATGCCGCGTCGCGCGCCACTTCTCGGATTCAACGCTGCTCCATGTCCAGCGGGAACGGCCTCGCACGTCCAACCACATCGTTTTCGCCGACCGCTGACGACCGTCAATCGATCTGCGGGTACGCGCGTCGAACACGGGTCGTATCCGTTCACGGCGATCACCTGTCGTGATGGGTGCGATCAGCGCCCGAAGTACACCCGGGCGCGCGGGGTTCGCGTCGGCCGCAGCGAAGTCTTCCAGCACGGATGAAGCTGGTGAGAGCAGCGGTCGGCCGACTGTTCCGCGAGGCCGAGGTGCGCGCGAAGGGGAAGACCTCCGGCATGGCGACCGAGCTGTCGTGGCAGCCGGTCCGAGGGCGGAGCGCGAGGTTCCGCGGCGTCCGCCTCTGCCTGGCTACGGGATCAGCTCGAGCACCTGGATGGTGAATCGCGCCTGAACCGACCCGTCGTCACGAGTTCCCCTGACGTTCGTCGCGGAAGTCATTCCGAACCGGCACACCGCGGGGCCGAGGGCGTTCTGGCCGGCACTCATGTCGCCCGCGGTCTGCCCTGCCGTAATCTGCCCGGGGTCGAACGTCAGGGTCCTCGCCAAGTCCACCGAGGTCACCGCCTGATTTACAATGAGGGCGCCGCCGTTCATGAGGGGCGTGAATTGCTGCGCGTTCGTCCCCAGCGGAAACTCGATTCGTTCCCACGCGATGTCGTCGATGACCTCGCCGGTGCATCCGCGAGCGAAGTTCATCTGGCTGCTCGAGCCCAGGTCCCCGCGCAACATCCGGTGGCAGGGGTCGGGCGAGACCGAGTTCCCGCGCCACGTGTACAGCAGCACCGAGCGCGTCGTATCGATGTTGGTGCCGTTGTCGGTCGTCGTCAGCGCGCCGGCGGTGAGGGTCGAACCGTTGCCTCGGGTCACGGCCACCGCCGGGTGCTGCACGACTTGAAGGTCGTGCAGGCCGCCGTTCGCGCAGGCGCCCGCGCCCGTCAGCGACTGTCGAAGCGCGACGTTCGAGGTGGAAGTCAATCGGACCGTGTGCAGGTCGCTGCCGTCGGGGTTGGTGTTTCCGCTGGTGAAGCTGTGCAGGACGAATGTCGTATTCGTGGCGGCCACCGGGTTGATGGCCACGTTCGTGATGTCGCTGGTGCACGGCACGTCGGAAAGGTGCTGGACGGTGATGCCCGGAATTTCCGCCGTCTGCCAGGCGATGTTGATGACGCCGGTGGCCGCGGCCCGCGTGCAGGCGATGGTGGTGACGTTGTTCAAGGAGCAGCGCACATACGTCCGGTTGGGGGCGCTCTCGTTCAGCGAAGTGGCCTGGAAGACGAAGAAGGTATCCGCCACGCTAGTCAAGGCGGTCGGGATGGTGCAGTTCACCGTGGTGGCGGCGTTGACCAACTGGCACGCCCCGGTCTGGACGATGGGCACGATGGTCACCAACTGGTTCGCGATCAGAAGCGCCGGAACACTGATGCTGGCGATCACCGTCGAGTTGACGCTGCCGCTGACCTGTATCCAGAACGTGGCCGAACTCTCTCCCGAATTGATTTGAACGGCGTTGTTGCTCTGGCAGGTCGCGTCGGAGAAGAAGTTGATGGCCGCCGGAGGGATTGCCACGCGGGTGACGGTCTCGTTGGCGATCACGTCCGTCGGCAGGCCGGTGCCGTCTCGCGACTCGACCGTCATCGGCACGCAAGCTCCCGACCGCAGCGTCTGTGGCGGCGTCGTGAACACCAGCACTGTCGGCCCCGCGCTGATGGTCTCGGCCTGGCTCACGAAGCCAAGCCCCGTCCCCGACGCGTCGGTGGCGGTAACCGTCACGCCGCCCACCACCGTGTCGACGAAGGACAGGTCGGCGCTGCTGGCGCCGGCCGCCACAATCACGGACGTCCTCGCGCCTCCCCCGCAGCCCGCGCCCCGGTAGAAGGTGAGCCCTGCCGCGGGAGCGGCGGTCAGGTTGAGCGTCGTCGCGGCCAGGACATTGGTCGGATTGCCGTAGCTGTCCTGCACCTGCACGGTGACCACGTCCGAGCAGACGGTTGCCGTCTGGTGAATGGGGGGCGTGATGAAGG
>JAHFDQ010000154.1 GCA_023248915.1 Archangiaceae bacterium
ACGAGCCGTACGTGCACCTGCCCTACTTCTTCTCGGACCTGTTCGAGTTCGGTTACGAGGCGGTCGGCGAGGTGGACGGCCGGCTCGAGACCTTCGCCGACTGGACGGACGAGCACCGCACCGGAACCGTCTATTACCTCGACCGCGGCCAGAAGGTGCGCGGCGTCATGCTGTGCAACCTCTGGGGCAAGCTCGACGAGGCTCGGCGGCTGATTCGCGAGGGGCGCGCCGCCACGCCCGAGCGGCTGCGCGGGGCCATCCGGTGAGAGTGCTCGTTCCCCGGTCCTGCCCTCCGTTCAGCCCGAGCGGGGTCGAGGGCGGCCTCTCGACTTCGCTCGAGCTGAACGGGGGGCGGAGGCGCCGCTCGAGGTGAAGGGCGCTAGCGCTGAACGGGAAACATGGACCACATCCACATTCGCGACTTAGGCGCGCGCTGCATCATCGGCACGGGGCCCGACGAGCGCCGCGACAAGCAGGAAGTCGTCATCAACCTCACCCTTTCCGCCGACCTCGATCGCGCCGCGCGAGGCGACGACGCGCACCCTTCGCTCGACTACCGCACCGTGACGAAGCAGGTGCTGGCCCTGGTCGAGGCCTCGCAGTTCAGGTTGCTCGAGGCGCTGGCCTCGGCCATCGCCGACGCCTGCCTCGAGCACCCGCTCGTGCTCCAGGTGAAGGTCACCCTCGACAAGCCCGGAGCGCTGCGCTTCGCGCGCTCGGTGGCCGTCGAGCTGGTCCGCCACAGGCGCTGACATGGCCCGCGTCTTCCTCGGCATCGGTTCGAACCTCTTCCCCGAGTCGAACGTCTTCGTCGCGGTGCGCCGGCTGGCGGCGGCGCTCCCCGTCACTGGAGTGTCCACGTTCCACCGGACGGCGGCCGAGGGCCGGGCCGGCCAGGCCGACTTCGTCAACGGGGTATTGGCGGTCGAAGCCGACGAGCCACCGCTCGCGCTCCGGCGGAAGCTTCGAGCGCTCGAGGCCTCGCTCGGGCGGACCCGGTCGGCCGACAAGAACGCCGACAGGCCCATCGACCTCGACCTGCTCCTGTACGGCGACTTGCGCAGCTCGACCCCACCGCTGCCCCACCCCGACATTGCCCGCCACGCGCACCTCGCCGTGCCGCTCGCCGAGCTGGCTCCTTACCTGACGCTCCCTGGGACGCGCCGCACGCTCGCTGACGTGGCCGGACGGTTCGCCGGTCACGCAATGACTCCGTTGCCCGAGCTGACCGAGGTCCTTCGCCGGGCCTGCGGCCTGGAGGACTCGTTCATAGCTTTCGACCGGTGAACCACCGGAACGTCGAGCGGATCGTTCGGGAGCTGCTCATCGAGCTGGGTGAGAACCCCGACCGCGAGGGCCTCGCGCGCACGCCGGCGCGGGTGGCGGCGTCGCTCGAGTTCCTTACCTCGGGCTACCGCCTGGACGTGGACCGGCTCGTCAACCAGGCCATCTTCTCGCAAGAGACCAACAACATGGTGGTGGCCCGCGACATCGAGCTGTACAGCCTGTGCGAAGAGCACCTGCTGCCCTTCTTCGGGGTCTGCCACATCGGCTACACCGCCAAGGGCCGGGTGTTCGGCCTGAGCAAGCTGGCGCGGCTGGCCAACCTGTACGCGCGGCGCCTGCAGCAACAAGAACGGCTGACCGACCAGCTCGCCCGAACGGTCTTCGACACCATCGGCGCTCAAGGCGTCGGGGTAGTGGTCGAGGCGCACCACCTCTGCCAGATGATGCGAGGAGTCGAGAACCAGGGCGCGGTGGTGGTGACGTCGTCGATGCTCGGCTCGTTCCGCGACTCGCCGGCCACGCGGGCCGAGTTTCTCTCGCTGACGGGCCGGCCCGGCCCCTGACGGTGCAGGATGAACCGGGCCCGAGTCGAGCAGTTGGTGGGAGAGCTCGTCGGCGAGCTGGTCGGCGCGCGTGAGGCCGCGCGGCTGTCGGACACTCCGGCCGGCGTTGCCGCGTGGCTCGCCGCGAGGGCGGTCGGCAGCCTGGAAGCACCCGGCCCAGGGCCGAGCGCGGAGAGTCCCTCGCGTTCCGACGCGGGCCTCACCGTGGCGCGCGACCTCGAGCTGGTGAGCCTGTGCGAACACCACCTCTTGCCCTTCTTCGGCCGGTGCCACCTCGCGGTGCTGGGCGGCCGGCGCCCCGAGCCCGGGTGGCCGCGCGGCGTGGTCGCCGCGACCGCCGGCCGGCTCCAGCTCCAGGAACGGCTGACCGAAGAGATTGCCCGGCGCCTCGTCACCGAGCTGGCGCCTCGCGGAGTGGCGGTGGCGATCGAGGCCCGTCACCTGTGCATGCAGATGCGGGGGGTGGCCAAGCAACGGGCCACGGTGAGCACCTCGTCGGTGTGGGGCGAGCTGCGCGAGCCGGCCATTCGGGCGCAGTTCATCGCGCAGGCCATCGGCCGGGGGCGGGAGGCGGCGCCATGACGGCGGTCGAGCAGCTCGGCGCCTTCGTCGCCAACGCCCGCTGGGACGAGCTGTCCCCCGAGGCCGGCGAGGCCCTAAAGCTTCGGGTGCTCGACTCGCTCGGGTGCGCGTTCGGTGCACTCGACAGCGAGCTCGCCGCGACGCTTCGCGCGCACACCGAGGCGATTGGTGGGAGGCCGCGCTGCCACCTGCTGGGCGGCGGCGAGAGCGCGCCCGACCGGGCGGCCTTCTTCAACGGAGCCCTGGTGCGGTACCTGGACTTCAACGATTCGTTCCTCGCCCCGGGCGAGACCTGCCACCCCAGCGATGGCTTCGCACCGGTGCTCGCGGCCGCCGAGCACGCCGGCGCCAGCGGCCGCGACCTGCTCACCGCGCTCGCGGTGTCCTACCAGGTGCAGTGTCGGCTGTCCGAGCTGGCCCCGGTGCGCCGCCGCGGCTTCGACCACACCACCCAGGGGGCCTACGCGATGGCGGCCGGAGTCTCGCGGGCGCTGGGGCTGGACGCCGGCCGCACGGCGCACGCGGTCGCCATCGCCGGCACCGCGCTGAACGCGCTCCGCGTCACCCGCACCGGGGCGCTGTCGAACTGGAAGGGGCTGGCGGCCCCCTTCGCGGCGATGGGCGCCACCTACGCGGCGCTGCTCGCCCAGCGCGGGGTCACCGGGCCGCTCGAGGTCTTCGAAGGCAACAAGGGCTTCATGGACGCCGTGGCGGGCCGCTTCTCGGTGAACTGGCGCGCCGAGGGACTCGAGGCGGTTCGCCGCACGGTCTTGAAGCGGTTCGACGCCGAGGTGCACTCGCAGTCGGCCATCGAGGCCGTCCTCGAATTGGCGGAAGCGCACCCGTTCGCCGCCGCCGACGTCGAGCGCGCCGAGGTGGACGTCTTCGACGTGGCGTACCGAATCATCGGTGGGGGCGAAGAGGGCGACAAGACTCAGGTCGCCACCAAGGAACAGGCCGACCACTCGCTGCCCTACCTGGTCGCGGTCGCGCTGCTCGACCGGCAGGTGCTGCCCGAGCAGTTCCGGGCCGAGCGGATTCTGCGGCCCGATGTCCAGGCGCTCCTCAGGCGTGTGGTGGTGCGCACCGACGCCGAGCTGAGCCGCCGCTTCCCCGCAGAACACCCCTGCCGGGTGCGGCTGGTATTGCGCGACGGGGCGAGCTTCGCCTGCGAGAAGCGCGACTACGAGGGCTTCACCACCCGGCCGATGGGGTGGGCCGCGGTGACCGCCAAGTTCGACCGGCTGGCGGCCGGCGCCGTCTCGCGCGAGGTGCGGCGCGTCGTCGCCGAGGCCGTTCGCAATCTCGACCAGCTCGAGGTGTCGGACCTGTGCGAGGTGCTCGGCAAGGCCCTCGCACCGTCGCTTCAACCCGAGGACCAGCCATGGCCGACCTAGACCGCGCCCTCTCCTTCCTGAAGCTCAACCCGCGCCAGAAGAAGCCGCGGGCGCGGGCGCAAACCGAGATTCGCGGGCCGTACTACGCCCCGGTCGGCCGCCGCTACCTGGAGGACCTGTTCGAGTCGATGGGGGCGTACGTGGACACCCTCAAGTTCGCTGGCGGTTCCTTCGCGCTGATGCCGGCGGCGTGGGTGCGATCGATCATCGACCTGTGCCACCGCCACGAGGTCGCGGTGTCGACCGGCGGCTTCCTTGAGTACGTGCTCACCCAGGGGCCCGCGGCGGTGGACCGGGCAGTCGCGGAGTGCCGCGAGCTGGGGTTCGACATCATCGAGGTCTCGGCCGGCTTCATCAGCATTCCCGACGACGACCTGGTGCGGCTGACCGAGCGGGTGATTCGCGCCGGCATGAAGTCCAAGCCCGAGGTGGGAATCCAATTCGGCGCGGGCGGCGCCACCCGCGCGGTCGAGCTGGCCGCGGAAGGCACGCGCGACGTGGGCCAGGCGGTGCGGTTGGCTCGCCGGCACCTCGACGCGGGCGCCCGCTTGATCATGATCGAGTCCGAGGGCATCACCGAGAGCGTCGAGCACTGGCGCACCGACGTCGCGGCGCGGCTCGTCGAGGAGCTGGGGCTCGAGCAGGTGATGTTCGAGGCTTCCGACCCCGAGGTGTTCTCGTTCTACGTGAAGACGTTCGGCCCCGACGTGAACCTCTTCGTCGACCATTCCCAAGTGGTCCAGCTCGAGTGCCTGCGCGCCGGCCTGTGGGGCACGCAGAGCACCTGGGGTCGGGTGGTGACGTACCGGCCCTGAATCGCGAAACCCCCGGCCGACTCCGTCATCTAAAGGGTTTCGAGGGCTGCATGGGAAAGACAGCGACAGAGCGAACGGTCGAGCGCCTGGTGACGGCGCACCGCCAGCGTGAGGGAGCGGGCTTCGTCGTCCGGCGTCCCTTCCCCACCTACGGCTTCGAGATGGCGAACCCCTTCCTGCTGCTCGACGAGATGGGCCCTGCCGACTACGGGCCCGGCGAGGCGGTGGGCGCCCCCGACCACCCCCACCGGGGCTTCGAGACCGTCACCTACCTGCTGGAAGGCGAGTTCGAGCACGAGGACTCCGCGGGGCACCGGGGCGCGCTGGGACCGGGCGACGTGCAGTGGATGACGGCCGGCGACGGGGTGGTGCACTCCGAGATGCCGTCGGCGCGGCTGCGGGCGGAGGGCGGGCGGCTCCACGGGTTTCAGATCTGGGTCAACCTGCCGGCGCGGGCCAAGCGCATGCCGCCGAGGTACCAGGAAGTGCCGGCCTCGCGCATTCCCGCGGCGTCGACGGAAGACGGGCGGGTGCAGGTCAGGGTCATCGCCGGCGAAGCGCTGGGAACCAGGGCGGTCATCGAGACCGTCATCCCCATCATCTACCAGGACTGGAAGCTGAGCCCGGGGTCGGAAGTCGTGCAGCCGGTGGCCGCCGAGCTGGCCGCGTATGTGTACGTCTACCAGGGGTCGGTGCAGGTGAGCGCCGACGGGCGGAAGGTGTCCGCCGGGCAGTTGGCGGTGCTGGGCCCCGGAACCGAGGTGCGCCTGGCCGGCGCCGCCGAATCGAAAGAGCCTGGCCGGTTGCTATTGCTCGCGGGCAAGCCGCTCGACGAGCCGGTGGCGCGTTACGGCCCGTTCGTCATGAACACCGAGCAGGAAATCTCCGAAGCCATCGACGACTACCGGCGGGGGAGATTGGGCGTCATCAGCCGGGCCTCCGCGAGCCACTGATGGGCGCCGGTTCCGTTCACCTCGAGCGTAGTCGAGAGGTCGCCCTCGACGCCGGTCGGGCTGAACGGAAGCTTTCCTCGCGCTGATCGGAAACACCCGGCTTGCGCCTGGCCCCCTGCCCCCGCTTTCATGCGCGGTGGTGCTCGTGACCTTTGCGCTGTTCTTGTCGGCGGCCGGCCTCGCGCAGGCGCCGGTGGCCGCTCCCTTGCGCTCTGGCGTGGCCCAGGTGGCTTCGGTCGACGAGCGGCACGGCTTGCCGACCGTGGTGTGGCTCGAGCGCCCGTTGCCGGGACTCGACAGTCCCCGCTCCCGCGGGCTGACGGCCGAGGCCTCGGCGCGGGCCGAGCTCGAGCGCCACGCCGCGCTCTACGGGGTGACGCCCACGGAGATCGGCCACGCCGTGCTCCTGCGCGTCGACGACGCCGGCGCAGGCGTCGTCGTCGTCAACTTCGGGGCGCGGGTGACCGGCTTGCCGGTGCTCGGCGAGGCGCTGCACGTGGTGATGAACCGACAGCTCGAGGCGGTCGCCCTCACCGGCTTTCTGACTCCTTCCGCGCTACACGCGAGCGCCGCGCCGCCGTTTCCGCTCGGGGCTCCGGCGGCACTCTCGCGCGCGCTCGGTGAGGCCGGGGGGCCGACCGCGACTCACTGGGCCGACGCCGGGCCTGCCTCGGGCGCCTACCGCCGATTCGCCTGTGTCGAGGCCCCTGGCGCCTCCGCTCGGGGCCGGCCCGTGCTCTACCCGTTGGCCGGCCGCCTCGAAGCCGCCTGGCACCTCGAGCTCGAGCGCCCCGCTTTGGGCGCCTCGCCGTCGGCCTGGTGGGCCCTCGTCGTCTCGGCGAACGACGGCCGAGTGCTGCTTCGCCACCCGCTGACAGCCGAGGCCGCGTTCGGCTACCGCGTCTTCGCCGACCCGACCACCCTGTTCCCCTACGACGGGCCGCAAGGAGACGGTTCGACGCCTCACCCCACGGGCAATGCCGACGGCACCCAGGTGCCGTGGGTCGCGCCGCAGTGGGTCTCGGTCGAGAGCGGCCCCATCGCCACGAAGGACCCCTGGCTCGCGCCGGGGGCCACCGAGACCCTCGGGAACAACGCCGACGCCTTCGCCGACCTCCAGGCGCCCGACGGCTACAGCTCGGGCGACGCGCGCGCCAGCACCACCACGGCCGGCGCCTTCGACCGCGTCTTCGACACCTCGAAGCAACCCGGAGCGGGCTCGGCCCAAATCCAGGCGGCGGTCACCCACCTGTTCTACACGGTGAACTTCCTGCACGACTGGTACTACGGCGCCGGCTTCACCGAAGCCGCCGGCAACGCCCAAGCGAGCAACCTCGGCCGCGGCGGCCTCGAGGGCGACCGCTTCGTCGCCAAGGCGCAAACCTACTCGGGCAGGTCGAACGCCCAGATGACGACGCTCGCCGACGGCGCTCCGCCGGTGTTGCAGCTCTACATCTTCGACGCGGCCGCGGGAGGTAACGTCGGCGTGACGGCTCCTGCCTCGGTCGCCGGCAGCTACGGGGCCGGGGTGGCCGACTTCGGGCCGAGCGCCTTCGACGTCTCGGGGCCGGTGTTGCAGGTCGACGACGGCACCGCGCCCACCCACGACGGCTGCGAGACGCCCTACTCGAACGCGGCCGCCATCGCCGGCAAGGTCGCCTTCCTCGACCGCGGCACCTGCACCTTCGCCGAGAAGGTGGCCCGGGCGCAGGCCGCGGGGGCCATCGGGGCCATCGTCGCCAACAACACCGCGGGCTGGCCTCCGCCGATGCCGGGCACCGACGCCACTATCACCATTCCCTCGCTGTCCCTGTCGTCGGCCGACGCCGCCCGATTGGAGGGAGCGCTCCCGTCCGGGCTGACAGCGCGGCTGTCGCGCGAGGCGGCGGGGCCCGACCGCGACTCGGCGCTCGACACCTCGGTGGTGTCGCACGAGTGGGGCCACTACCTGTCGAACCGGCTGGTGGGTGACGCGGTGGGCCTGGTGAACCCCACGGGCCTCGCGCTCGGCGAAGGCTGGTCGGACTTCCAGAGCCTCTTGTTGTCCGTCCGCGAGGGTGACGGGCAGGTGGCGTCGAACGCCGACTGGAAGGGCGTCTTCGCGCACGCCGGGTACGTCGCCGCGGGCGCGGGCAACAACGGCTACTACTTCGGCACGCGGCGGGTGCCCTACTCGACCGACTTCGCGAAGAACGCGCTCACCTTCAAGCACATCTCTGACGGCGAACCGCTGCCGATGCAGGCGCGGACCGCGTTCGGCGAAGACGGGACCAGCAACTCCGAGGCGCACAACGCCGGCGAGGTGTGGGCGACGATGCTGTGGGAAGGTTTCGCCGCGCTGTTGCGCGACTCGCCTCGGCTGTCGGTCACCGAGGCGCGCAGCCGGATGCAGCGGTACCTGGTCGCCTCGCTCGAGGCGACACCCACCGTGCCGACGCTGCTCGAGGCGCGCGACGCGCTGTTGGCGGTTGCGTACGCAGGCGACCCGGCGGACCACCGGCTGCTGGCCGACGCCTTCGCGCGGCGGGGGGCAGGGGTGCGGGCCCAGGGGCCGGGCCGCGATTCGGTGTCGAACCTGCCGGTGGTCGAAGACTTCAACGTCGGAGGCGACCTGGCCTTCGTCGGGGCAGAGCTCTCCGACGACGCATCTTCGTGCGACTCGGACGGCGTGCTCGACAACGGCGAGGTCGGCACCCTGACGGTCACCGTGAGAAACGTCGGCTCGACCGCGCTTTCGGCCACAGCCGGCACGGTGGCCAGCCCGACGCCTGGAGTCCGGTTTCCCAGCGGAGCGGACTTCCAGTTCCCGCCCACCGGGCCCTACGAGACCGCCAACACCACGGTGGACGTGATGCTGGACGGGGCGACCGACATAACCCGGCTGGACTTCGCCTTCAGCCTGACCGACGCGGCGCTCGCCTTCCCTGGGCCGGTGACGGCCGCGGCGTCGTTCCGCGGGAACGCCGACGACGCGCCGGCGAGCTCGGCCAACGACGACGTCGAGGCCCAGGCGTCGACGTGGACCGCGAGCGACGCGACCGCCCTGCCCGCCACCGCCGACTTCGCGCGCCGCGCGCTCACGGGCGTGCAGCACGGTTGGGTGTGCCCAGAACCGAGCGCGCGGGCGGACCTGGTGCTCGTCTCGCCGCCGCTCCACGTGGCAGCGCTCGGCGCGCTCTCGCTCTCCTTCAAGCACCGGTACCACCTGGTGACCCAGGACAGCCCTCCCTACTGGTGGGACGGAGCGGTGGTCGAGCTGAGCGCCGACGACGGCGCGACCTGGACCGACCTCGGCGCCTCGCTGAAGCCGGGCTACGACGGCACCGTCGCCCCCAACAGCCAGAACGTGCTGAAGGGGCGTAGCGCCTTCGGCGGCACCAACCGCGACTACCCGGCGATGACGGGCGAGACCGCCGACCTGGGCACCGCCTACCTGGGCCAGACGGTACGCGTCCGCTTCCGGCTCGCCACCGACGAGGGGCCGGGGCGCGGCAGTTGGGAGCTCGACGACTTCGTCTTCTCGGGCCTGGCCGACACTCCCTTCGCCACCGTGGTGACAGACCCCGGGGGCAACTGCGGCAACCGGCGGCCGGTGGCGCACGCCGGCCCGGGCCAGGAAGCGGCCGCAGGCGCGACCGTCACCTTCGACGGCAGCGGCAGCTTCGACCCCGACGGCGACGCCCTGTCGTTCGCGTGGACCCAGACAGACGGCCCGGCGGTGAACCTGTCCGGCGCGAACGGCACCCGGCCCCACTTCGAGGCGCCACGCACGAGCGGCGGCGCGACGCTTTCCTTCTCGCTGGTGGTGAACGACGGAAACTCCGACAGCCGGCCGTCGAAGCTGGTGGTGCAGGTCGACCCCGACATGGAAGTCCGGGGCAGGCTCGGCTGCTCGGCGGCCCTGGCCGGGCCGTGGGCGGCCCTCGCGCTCGCGCTCGTCGGCTGGGCGCGGCGGCGCCGGGCGTTCACCCGGCCAGGGTGAGCTCGAGAGACTCGGCGAGCCGGGCGGGGAAGTAGGACTGCTTGGCCTTGCGCAGCCCGGGGTCTCCGACGTCCTCTTCCCGGTTCACCCAGGCCAGGCCGCGCTCGACCGCCAGCTTCGCGTCAATCTGGTTCACCACCTGGTGCAGCCCCTTCCACCGGCGCAGCGCGCGCTCGAAGTGAATCTCCAGTGTGTCGGGCGGCCGCACCTCGAAGAGCGTCAGCCCCGCGGGCTCTCCATTCGCCCGCACCAAGAACGCCTCCTGGCCGAACCGCCCCACCTGCTCGAGCGAACGCACCAGCGCCGCGCAGTCGCTCGAGAGCGACTCGCTCGGGCGCGAGACCTCGCGACACGTCTCCCGCTCGACCGCCAGCACCTCGGCGAGGTTCTCGGCCGTCACCGGCTCGACCGTCCACTCGAACAGGCGGGCGGCCTGGGCGATCAGGTTGCGCTTCTTCGCGTAGCGGCGGCCCGCGAGCGTGGCGAGGTCTTCGGCCCGGTAGAGGTAGTTGGCGCAGTCGCGGTCCACGCGCACCGAGAAGCACGAGGCGAACGGGGTGTGAGCCGCGAGGAACTCGCGGTCGGCCCCGTGAATGCGCAGCCGGTACGGCAGCCCGCGCGCCTGCTTCACCAGCGCCTCGCCGGCCGCGGCGTCGAGCGGCCCGATGGGCTGGAGCAGGTGGCGCGTCGCCCCTCCTTCCGGGACGAACGAGACCAGCAGGACGCCCGAGGCGGTGAGCGCCCAGCGGTAGTCGAAGGCCTCCGCCCACGCGTAGAGCGGCCCGAAGGTGTAGCCCGAGAGCGAGTGCGGGTGGCGGCGCAACAGCGGCGCGAGGGTCGCCTCGTCCGACGCCTCGAGCGGCCGGAAGGCGAGGCCGAGGAAGGCCGCGGCGGCGGGCGTGACGCTAGCGGTGGCGGAGAGCGACATGGCCCGGCAGCACCTCGAAACCCAGCTTCTCGTAGAACGGCGTCGTCCCAGGCTCAGCCACCAGCCCTATCCACTCCAGCCCCCGCTCGCGGCAGTGGGCGACCAGGCGGCGAATCAGTTCCTGACCGATGCCCCGGCGGCGGTACTCGGTGAGCACCACCACGTCCTGGATGTAGGCGTCGCTGGCTCCGTCCGAGACGGCCCGGCCCATGCCGACGATGCGCCCGCCGGCGTCGACCGCCGTCAGGAAGCAGAAGCTGCCGCGGACCATCCGGGGAATGATTTCCCGGGCGTAGGGGTCTTCCCGCCACCAACCACCCGACTGGTAGAGCGCGACGACGGCCTCGACTGGGCACGACGAGACGACTTCGTATCGAATCACCACCTCCAGCCTACCAGCCGTCGCGGCGAGTGGGCGTGGCGATTCAGAACGGGTCGCGCTTCGAGGGAGGCCAGTAGTCGGCCAGTGCCAGAAAAAAGGGCCGTAGGGGCGAGCGTTGCGCCTCAAGCTGGTGTAGGTAGCGGCCCCATGAAGATCACCCGCTCGGTCTGGATGCTGTCCCTCGTGCCCAACCTTCTTCTCCTGGCGGCCGGCTGCACGCCGGCGCAGCCCAAGCCCGACGCCGGCCACGTGGACTCCGGCACCGGTGGCGGTGGCGGTGGCGGTGGCGGCGGCGGCGGCGGCGGCGGCGGCGGCGGCGGCGGCGGTGGCGGCGG
>JAHFDQ010000540.1 GCA_023248915.1 Archangiaceae bacterium
CGCACCCGACACCTTCAGGCCCGGCGCGGTCAACGGCGTCTCGTTCGACACCGGGGTGTTCACCGGCACGCGCATCTTCGTCGTCCCTTCCGACGCTCCGGAAGGCACCGTCGTCCCCTACTACTGCTCGATGCACCAGGGCACGATGAACAACCGGGGCAGCCTCACCATCGGCACCTCGAGCGGCGGGGGCGGCGGCGGCGGCGCGAGCTACTAGAGAAACCCCCTAGACAACCGGTACGCTGCGTCCGGCGAGCGCCCGAGACCTTGCGCCGTTAGGGCAAGGGGCGGCTCGACACGAGGGGTTTCATTGGGGACGACAGGTATCGCGCTGGCGCTGATGGTGTCCGCCGCGGGAGCGGGAGAACGGGCGAAGCTGGCGGTCCTCGACCTGACGGCGGCCGGGGAGATCGACCCTCACGTCGCCAAGGCGGTAGGCGAGTCGGTCACCGCCGAGGTGCAGGTACGCGGTTTCTTCGACCCCATCTCGTCGGCAGAGGTGGCGACGATGCTCGGGGCCGAGCGGCAGCGCCAGATTCTGGGTTGCGCCGAAGACTCGTGCCTGACCGAGCTCGCCGGCGCGCTCGGAGCGCGGTTCGTGATGAGCGGCTCGCTGGCGAAGCTGGGGGGCGCCTTCCAGCTCAACCTGCAGGTGATGGACACGCGGACCTCGAAGATTCTGGGGCGCACCACCAAGCTGGCGAAGGACTTCGAGGGAGTGCGGCTGCAGATTCCCTACGCGGTCGCCGAAGCGTGCGGCACGCCGCTGCCGCCACCGCCGTCGCGGGTGGTGCCGTACGCGATGATGTCGAGCGGCGCGGCCGGGCTGATCGCCGGCGGCGTGCTGGGCATTCTCGCCTTGAACAACGAAAGCGTGCTGCGGGGCGAGCTGTCGGCCGACGACCAGAACCGCGCCGTGGTGCTGCAGACCGCGCAGAACTACCGCCAGCGCCTCGACGCCGTGGGGGCCCAAAAGACGGTGTCCGTCTTGGCGCTGGTCGCCGGCGCGGGGCTGGTCGGCGGCGGCCTCTACCTGAACCCTCCCGACGCGCCGCAGCCGGGCGTGAAGGTCGCGGTGGTGCCGATGGGCAACGGCGTGGCCCTCGTGGGGGTGCTGCCGTGACGGCGCGCTGGCTGGCCGTCGGGGCGGCGCTCTTCGCGCTGGCCGGTTGCAAGTCCCGGCCGCTCGAGGCCGGCCGGTACGCCTGCGACCCGACCGTCACCCAGGAAGCCCTCGACACCGCGCAGTGCCCGGGCGAGTGGCGCTGCGGCCTCGAGCGGTACTGCCACGCCATCGGTGACACCACCGTCGCCTGGACCTGCGCGAGCGACCTCGACTGCGAGGCCGGGTGGAAGTGCGGCCTGTCGGCGACCCGGGACAGGCACGAGTGCCACGACCCGGAAAGGCCCGATGCAGGCCTGGCGTGCGAGGTCGACGGTGACTGCGTGGCCGGCTGGCGCTGCGGGGTCGGCGCAACCTGCGTCGATCCGGCCGAAGACGCGCTGGTCCCAGACTCGCCCGCGGCCATCGGAGCCTCGGACCGGGTGAGCCCCCTGTTGGTGACCGAACCCGTGACGCTCTTCTCGGCCTCGGCGGTGCTGACCGGGTTCTCGAGCGACGACCGCCGGCTGCTCGCGTACGTGAGCGGCGGGAACCTGCACTTCGTCGACCAGTACGTCGGAGCCGACCTTCGGCTCGGGACCAATCCCCACCGGTACTTCGACGTGGGAGACGCCGGCGCCGTGGCCGCCCTCTCGGCCTATGGCCTCGATGCTTACGACCGGATTGGACCTTATGACGAGGACTTCACTGACAATCCAGACCCGCGAGCCTTCCTGCTGCGCCCAGATGGAGGCCTTGCTGAGGTCACGGTTCTCTCGGACGGCGGGATTCGATGGCAGGAACCGATGACCGACTACTTCGGCAACATCGTCACCGTGAAAGCGAATCGGCTGAAGATGAGCGACCCCGTCCCCGAGACGCCACCAATGGGTCTGGCGTTCAACACCGTCCCCGCGGACAAGTACCTCAGGTTCGATAGTTCAACTCTGTGGATCGAGGAAGATCTCAGCGTCATGTCGGACTGGACCGACTTCGCCGGCGTTCCAGACAACGAAATCCACGACATGTCGGCGATGAGACCAGACCCGGGCCATCTCTGCGTCTTCGCTGCCGACAACCGCGGCCTGTTCATTTCGCAGGTCTATGCGTCAAACGGCCCCTCCTTCTACGCATTCGAGCCGGTCAACATTCCTCCTTTCTTCCCAAACCAGGTTTGCAGCCCACCGAGCTACCGGATTCAGGCGCTGAACCTGAAGGGCCGCGACTGGATGGCGGTGACCGCCCAGCCGCTCGTCGGAGGACAGCCAGACCTCTCGAGCCCTGCAGAGGTGGCCCTCATCGACATGCGAGCGCTTTGGCCGACCGAGGGAGACGCGGGCCTGCCGTCATTGGCTTGCAGCACGTCTGGCGACAACTGCTCGTCGGTTCCCGGCGACACTCTCCCGTTCAAAGTCGCGATTGGCCCCTGTGAGGCCTGCCCGGTCGGGGCTCCCACGTCGGTGACGCCGGTGGTGCTGGAGTCCGGCGAGGGGGCCCTCGAAACTCGCTGCCCGCTCGCGTCGGCCGACGGCGGCCAGACCGAGGCGACCTTCCTCATCCGCGCGGGCAAGAGCGTTTTCTCCGGAGCGTGCTCGAGAGAATCCGTCGTCGGCGAATCCTCGCTGCTCTCGGACGTCGTGGTGGCCAGGTCTTCCAACAACGGCCAGCTCGGGTTTGCCGGGCTGCACGGCCAGCTCTGGACGGGCGCCGTGAGCTCCGAGGCGCAGTCGCTGACGCTCGACCGGGCCCCGGTCGGGCTGGTGCGATTCACCCCCGCTGGCAGCACCGCCAAGCCGATCGCATTCACCTCGCAGCTGATGGCCTGGCCCGCGACGGGCGTGGGGTTCCTGGTCCACGGATTCCAGCGAGGTGACACCGGCCGACCCGCAGCGCCGGTACAGGGACACGCTGACTGGTTCCTCTTGCAGAACAAGCAGGTGTTGGACCTGTCGAGCGTCGGCGCTTCGGGCCCGCGCACGGCGGCCTTCGTCGGCGCGGCGGGCCCGTCGCTGGCCGAGCCCACCTTCGCGGCCACCGTCCCGACCGGCACCGGGGGCACCGCGCTCGTGGTGTCCTCGTACGACACCGTCTACGAGGCGAACGTGTCCTCCCTGGCCGGGGGAAACGGCCCCCCGATGACGCTGCCCTCGCGAATGGCCCCTCAGCCCGGGCTGCCCATTCGTTCGCTCGCCGGCATTCCGCCGCGGCTCGGACCGTCGGGCGAGCTTCCCCGGTTGCAGGCCTACGCCCTCGTCGGGTCCCGCGTCTTCGAGCTCGTCGCCGACCCGGCCAACCGCTGGAGATCGAACGAGCTGAAGCTTCCGCCGTCCGAGGTGCCGGTGAAGGTCCTCGCCGATCGGGGCCGCGCGCGCGTCGGCTTCTCCGATGGTTCCCTCTATGCGCTGCCGAGCGTTCTCCCCGTCGGAGTGCCGCTCGCGGCGTCCGACCAGCCCGCGGTCGACTACGTGACGGCCTGCGGCGGAGTGTTCGCCCTCGCGGACACGGGGTTGTTCAGGCTGACTTGGCGGTCCGACGACCCGGTGGGGACGTGGACCCCGGTGGATCTCTCAGCGGGACCGCCGGCACCTCGCTTCGAGGGCGGAAGAGTCCACGCGCTGGGCGACGAGCTCTACCTGTTCACGGCCTTCGGCGAGACCTACCGCGTCAAGCTGTCCGGGTGTCCCGCCTCGGCGCAGTGAACCGATTCCGCCGGTACCGACCGTCGACGTGGCGCGCTAGCGTTCTCGGCCCGGGGTCAGCCTTGAAGGACGGTCGCATGCGTCAGAGGATTGAGTTGGCGGGTGGCGTGTTGGCCGGGCTGACGGCGCTCGTCGTCTGCTCGGGCTGCCAGTTCATTGGGGCGGTGGGCGACCTGCCGCCGAGGTCGGACGGCTCGGTCGGCGTGTCGGACGGAGGTGGAGGCGGCGGCAGCGGTGGCGACGCGGGCGGCGGGTTTGATGGCGGCGACGACGCT